>JBIPOH010000371.1:0-3472 GCA_044379435.1 Novosphingobium sp. | reverse complement strand
GCGGAAGATATCCCAGGTCAGTTCCTCGGCAATGCCGCCGACCTTTTCGAGCGCCTGATAGATCGGAACGGTGCCGATGGGGACGGGGCTGTTGCGGATGATCCACTCGCGCGTGTCGTGAATATTGCGCCCGGTGGAGAGGTCCATCACGGTGTCCGCGCCCCAGCGGATCGACCAGACCATCTTGTCGACTTCGTTGGCCACGTCGGAGGCCACGGCGGAGTTGCCGATATTGGCGTTGATCTTGACGAGGAAGTTGCGCCCGATCGCCATCGGCTCGCTCTCGGGGTGGTTGATGTTGTTGGGGATGATCGCGCGGCCGCGCGCAATCTCGTCGCGAACAAATTCGGCCGTGACGTAATCGGGGATGCTGGCGCCCCAATCCTGCCCATCGCGCAGCGCGGCCTCTTTGAGCTGCTTGCGGCCAAGGTTTTCGCGGATCGCGACATATTCCATTTCGCGCGTGATGATGCCCTGCCGCGCATAGTGCATCTGGCTGACGTTCGCGCCGGGAAGCGCGCGCAAGGGGCGCTTGGTGGGCATCGGGAACGGGGGCACACCGCCCGAACGGTCCGGCCCGAGTTGGCCGTTGTCTTCGGGCTTCACTTCGCGCGCATCGTATTCAGCCACATCGCCGCGCCCCATGATCCAGTCGCGGCGAAGCTGGGGCAGACCCTTTGCGATATCGATATTGGCCGATGTATCGGTGTAGGGGCCGGAGGTGTCGTAAACGCGCAAGGGGGGTTCGTTCGCGCTGGGCTCAAGCGCGATTTCGCGCATCGCCACTGTCAGGCCGGGAAAGCGCGGGCTTTCCACATGGATCTTGCGGCTGCCCCGGATCGGGCCGGTGGTGACGCCAATGGGCGTCGCCTGCGGGCCATTTTCGAGGCGGGAATTGATATCGGCCATCTGTGCGCTCCTTTGAACGGACGGACGGATGGCGGGCTCTGGCATGCAGACTGACCGCTCCCTCCGCCCGTGCTAACGGGTTCAGGTTCGACGGGTCGGGCTGCGTGACCAGCCCCTCTCAGCCATTCTTGTTCACTGGCTCCCCGGGGAATGACCCTGTTCTAATGCGGACCAGTGCCCGCGTCCACCGTGTTTGGGGGCTGGACTTTAAGCGACCGCTTAAACATACTTGCCAGCAAGGCCGCGCCGGTGTGCGAGCGCGGTCAAAGGAGCAGGACATGGCGAGCCACACGCTGACGCGGGACCGCGCAATCAATCCCTACGACGTAAGCGCCGACGCGCTCTACACCGAGGACACTTGGCGCGACCCGTTTGCGTTCCTGCGGCGCGAGATGCCGGTAAGCTGGCGGCCGGACAGCCCGTTCGGCGGGTATTGGTCAGCGGTAACGCATGAGACGATCCAGGAGATCGAGCTGATGCCCGAGGTGTTCTCCTCATCGTGGCAGCGCGGGAACATCACGATCGCCGAATCGATTAACGAGGCCGAGTTTCCCAATTTCATCGCGCAGGATCCGCCCATCCACACCGCGCAGCGCAAGGTGATCGCGCCAGCGTTCAGTCCGGGGCAGATGATCAAGCTTGAGGCGCAGGTGCGCGAGCGGGCGAAGATGCTGTTCGATGCGCTGCCGCTGGGCGAGACGTTTGATTGGGTGGAGCAACTGGCCATCCCGCAGACGCTGGGCATGCTGTGCAGCCTGTTCGACATGCCGTTTGACGAATGGCGCGATCTCAAGCGCTGGTCGGACTATGCCAGCGGGGTTTCGGCAGACAACCTCAACGATGAATACCGCGCCGAATGGCAGAAGCAGATGGGCGAAATGCTCGTGCGCTTCGACCGCGAACTGGAAGCGCGCCGCGCCTTGCCGCCCAGCGATGACCTGCTGAGCCGGATGGTCCATTCCGAAGCGATGGGACAGCTGCCGCCCTTGGAACGGCTGGCCAATATCGCGCTGCTGATCGTGGCCGGCAACGACACAACGCGCAATTCGATCAGCGGGTTGGTCGAAGCGTTTCACCTCTACCCTGAACAACTGGAAGCCCTGCGCGCAGACCCCACGCTTTCGGCCAATGCCGCGCAAGAGATCATTCGCTGGCAATCGCCCGTTACCCACATGCGCCGAACCGCGACGCGTGATGTCGAAGTGGGCGGTCAGCAGATCCGCGAAGGCGAAAAGATCGTGATGTGGTATATTTCGGGCAACCGCGACGAGAGCGTGTTTCCCAATGCAGAGCGGTTTGACGTGAGGCGCGAGAATGCGCGGCGGCACATCGGTTTTGGTCACGGCATTCACCGCTGCGTGGGAGCGCGGCTGGCTGAGGTGCAGATCGCCGCTGTGATCGACGAACTCATCGCGCGCAAGCTGCGGCCCGTGCCAGTGGGAACGCCCGAGCGATTGGCAAGCCCCTTCCTCCACGGGTTCAGTGCAATGCCCGTGCGGCTGGAGCAGGACTGAACATCATGAACAGCGCGCGGGTCTGCATCATCGGGGCTGGCTGCTCAGGGATCACGGTGGCCAAGCGGCTCAAGGACCATGGGATCAGCTACGAGGAGTTCGACGCCTCGGACGATATTGGCGGGAACTGGTATTATAACAATCCGAATGGATTATCCGCCTGTTATCAGAGCCTGCATATCGACACATCGAAGTGGCGACTGGCCTTTGAGGACTATCCAGTGCCGACGGACTGGCCGGACTTTCCGCACCATTCGCAGCTCTTGCAGTATTTCCGGGACTACGCCGAGCATTTCGGGCTGCGCGAGAGCATCACCTTCAACACGAAAGTGGAGAAGGCGGTGCGGAAGGCAGGCGGCGGCTGGGAGGTGCGGCTTTCGACCGGCGAAACGCGCGAATACGAAGCGCTGGTGGTAGCGAACGGGCACCACTGGGCAGCGCGAATCCCCGAGTATCCGGGGCATTTCGATGGCGAGCAATTGCACAGCCATTCGTTCCGCAGCGCGTTCGAGCCGGTGAACTGCGTCGGCCAGCGCGTCCTGGTGGTCGGCATGGGCAATTCGGCGATGGATATTGCCTCCGAGCTTTCGCAGCGCGCGATTGCGCAGCGGCTCTTCGTTTCGACCCGGCGCGGGGTGTGGGTACTGCCCAAGTATTACAAGGGGCAGCCGATCGACAAGAACCCGGCCCCCGCTTGGATGCCGCGCAAGGTGCGGACATGGCTTGGCGGGCGGCTGATCCGGGGCCTCGTCGGGCGGATGAGCGACTACGGCCTGCCCGAGCCTGAAATTGGCCCGTTCGATGCCCATGCCACGGTTTCGGGCGAGTTTCTGCTGCGCGCCGGATCGGGCGACGTGGCGATGAAGGGCGGGATCGAGCGGCTCGATGGCGGCGGCGTGGTGTTCAAGGATGGCAGCCGCGAGGAGATTGACGTCATCGTCTGGGCGACGGGCTATGACATCCGCTTTCCCTTCTTCGATGATCCCGCGCTCTGCGCCGATGCCGACAACCGACCGCCGCCGCTGTTCAAGCGGATCATGAAGCCGGAC
>JBIPOH010000370.1:0-3488 GCA_044379435.1 Novosphingobium sp. | reverse complement strand
GACAGACAACGCCTACGAACCGAGCCGCGCGATGGGACGCGGTCTGCTGAAAGACTTCGGGATCGAGACGCGGTGGTTCGATCCTTCGGATACCGAAGGGTTTGCGGCAGCGATCTGCGCGCGGACAAAAGCGGTGCTGCTGGAAAGTCCGGGCAGCCTGACGATGGAAATCTGCGATGTGCCCGCCCTCGCCCAGGCCGCCAAGGCGCGCGGAGTCTGCGTGGTGCTCGACAACACATGGGCCTCGCCGATCGGCTTTCCAGCGCTGGAACGCGGTGCCGATATCGCGGTGATGAGCCTGACCAAGCATGTCGGCGGACATTCGGATGCCATGATGGGCAGCGCCAGTGCAGGCGCCGAGTGGTACAGGAAGCTGCGCCTGCGCGCGCAGGGGCTGGGCAATGTCGTATCGCCCGATGATGCCGCGCTGATGCTGCGGGGCCTGCGGACCATGGGCCTGCGGTTGGCGCAGGAAACAACTTCCGCGCTGGCGGTGGCGCAGTGGCTGGAGGCACAGCCGGACGTCGCCAAGGTGCTCTGCCCGATGCTGCCGGGATCGCCGGGGCACGAACTGTGGAAGCGCGACTTTACCGGCGGCTGCGGTCTCCTCAGCTTCGTGATGAAGGGCGGCACCTCGGCGGCGCGCGACGGCCTGATCGATGCGCTCCAGCTGTTCGGCATCGGCTATTCGTGGGGCGGGTTCGAAAGCCTTGCCACCCCGGTCGATCCCGCGCCGATCCGCACCGCCAGCCCATGGCCCTTACCCGGGCTCGACGATGGCGACCGGTTCGGGGTGCGCCTTTCCATCGGGCTGGAAGACACCGCAGACCTGATTGCCGATCTGGCGCGCGGCTTTGCCGCATGGCGGGGCTTTGGCCAGAATTCCGGGCAGGCGGAAGCATGAGCGGGAAAGCGCATACCTGGGCCGCGACCTGGGCGCACGCGCGCCGGACCCTGACCGAATGGGCCGCCTTGCTCGACGATGTCGGCTTCGATGTGGGCCGCACCCATATCTCGCTGTTCAATGCGGTGTGGATGATCATCGTCGTCGTGCTCGTGATCGTCTTCGGGCGTGTCGTCGGCCGGATCGGGCGGCGGGCGGTGCGCAGTGTGAAGGGCTTTGATCCCACGCAGCGCGCGCTGGGCGAAAAGCTGATGACGGTGTCGGTCTGGACCATAGCGGTGCTGGTGGGGATCGATGCAGCGGGGATCAACCTGACGACGCTGACGGTGTTTTCGGGCGCCTTCGGCCTCGCGGTGGGCTTTGGCCTGCAAAAGACCTTCGGCAATCTGATCGCGGGCGTGATCCTGCTGATGGACCGATCGATCAAGCCGGGCGACGTCATTGCGCTGACCGACACCAAGGGCGGCACGTTTGGCGAAGTGAGCCGGATCGGCGTGCGCGCGGTTTCGGTGACGACGCGCGACAACCGCGAGATCCTGATCCCGAACGAAATCCTGATGACCACGCAAGTGGAGAACTGGTCGTATTCATCACGGCTGGTGGGGATCACCATTCCGGTCAGTGTCGCCTATGATAGCGACCTCGATCTGGCGGAGAAGCTGCTGCTGGAAGCCGCGCTGACCGTACCGCGCGTGCTGCGCGATCCGGAGCCTGCGATCCTGCTCGACGCCTTCGGGCCGAGCGCGATCCAGCTCCTCATCTACATCTCGATCAACGATCCGGAAAACGGCGTGGGCAACGTGCGCTCCGACGTCCTGAAAGCCGCGTGGCATGCGCTCAAGAACAGCGGGGTGAGCATCCCGATGCCGCAATCGGACGTGACCTTGCGGGATTCGGACGGGCTTCGGATGCTGTCAGACGCGCTGAAGGGGCGTGGCGGGACGCCCAGCTAGCCTGCTGCACCCCTTGCCGGGCGGTAAACGCGATATTCGATCCCCAGGCCTGGCAGAACCCGGCCCTCACCGACGAAGAACGTCGTGTTGAGCCAGCTGTAGCGCGGGTCCCCGGTCTCGATCCTTGGGTTGGTGCAGAAGTACTGATCGGCAAACTCGGTCCCGGTGCCGTTTTCGATGGCGCCCATGACGGCTGCATTCATTTCCAGCAGGCCGACATACTGCATATAGAGAAAGGCCCCGTCGCTGGTTTCGATCTGGGCGCGCACATCCACGCGCAAGAAACCATCGGGACCGATCAGCGCCCACTCCCCGCCCCCGCGAATGGCTCCATTCAAGCGGTCGCCGACCACGTCTCCGCCGTCGAGTTCATAGTACATGCGCGTGCCGATGGGACCTGCGCCAATCGGAAGGGGCGGCTTCAGGCCGGCCTTGAAGGTAAACTCGTGCACCAGTTCCATTCGGCTTCTCCCCCGCTTTTGCGTTTGATCCCATTAAGACCGGATCGAGCGGCGAACACAAGCAAACTTCGGCGCCAGCCAAGGGGGCGAGCAACCGGCTAAAGCTCACCTAGCCGCCCCCCTAGCTTTCCTCGCTGGCGATTGCGCATGGGAGCGACCATCTGGCGCTCATGGACATTGCGCCCAAAAGAATCGGAACCGTCTACCTCGTCGGCGCAGGCCCCGGTGACCCGGACCTGCTGACGCTGCGCGCGGCGCGGCTGCTGGCTGCGGCGGAACTGGTCGTGCACGACGGACTGGTCGATCCCGCGATCATGGCCATGATCCCCAAGGCCGCGCGGCTGGTTTCGGTGGCCAAGCAGCGCGCGCGGCACACGATGCAGCAGGACGATATCAACGCGCTCTTGGTGCGCGAGGCGCTGGCCGGGCACGACGTCATCAGGCTGAAGGGCGGCGATCCGTTCGTGTTCGGACGCGGCGGCGAAGAAGCGGAAGCCTGCTATGCCGCCGGGGTTCCGGTGCAGGTCGTGCCGGGCGTGAGCGCGGCGATGGGCGCAGCGGCGGCGGCGCAAATTCCGCTGACGCACCGCGAGAACGCCTCGATCGTCAGCTTCGTGGCAGGGCAATGCAAGGGCCTTTCGGACCAGAACTGGGCTGGGCTGGCGGGCGTTGGCCGCACGCTGGTGATCTATATGGGCGTCGCCACGAGCGATGCGATTGCCGAGAAGCTGATGGCCGATGGCCTCGCGCCCGACATGCCGGTGGCGATTATCGAGAACGCGGCGCGGCCGACCATGCGCGTGCTGCGCGGGGCGCTGGCCGGGCTTGGCGCGCTGGTGACGGAGGAGCGGGTCAAGAGCCCTGCCCTCATCGTGATCGGCGAAGTGACCGCGCGCGAGCGCACCCATGAACTTGTGAAGCTGGCGGAGAGCGCTGCGTGAAGATTTTGACGGGGAATGATTTGGGCAGCGGCGATGTCGTCTGGTGGGACGGCAAGGGCTGGTCACGCGATGTGAATGATGCGGCGGACGTGGGCGATGCCGCCGATGCCATCCTCGCTGCCGAAGAAGCCGCGCGCCGCGTCAACGCAAGCTATGCCATTGCCGCCACGCAGACCGCCGATGGCGTTCGCCCTGCGCATATCAAGGACCGCATCCGGGCGCTTGGCCC
>JBIPOH010000001.1:0-41089 GCA_044379435.1 Novosphingobium sp. | reverse complement strand
TCCGGAATCTGAGGAGACCCCCTGCATGCGCCCTTTCTGGCAAGCCTGGTTCCGGCTCTGGCTGATATCGATGATCCTGTTCGCGTTGCTGGTGGCGGGCGGCGCATTGCCCGCCACCGATGCACCGTTGCGGCTGGGTCTCTCGCTTGTCAGCATGGGGCCAGCCGCCGAACTGACCCCTGCTGCGCGTTTCACGACCGGAGTTCTTGGCGGCGTGTTCCTTGGCTGGATGGTGATGCTCTGGCTGGTGGTGCGACAAGCTATCGCAATCGGGCGCGACGGTCGGCCGCTGTGGGTGGCCGCAACCGCCGCGATGTTGGTGTGGTATGCGCTCGACAGCACTTTGTCGGTGCTCACCGGCTTCGGGCTGAACCTGGTGCCCAATTCGCTCGCGCTCGGTCTGTTTCTGGTTGGCGTTGCCGGCAGCGGCGTGCTCAAGCGCGAGGGATGAGCAACCCGCAATCGCGGGTCACGCTTGCTCAGTTGGGCTTTGCGCCTTGGGAAGGACGTGGACGGGGCCGCGGCGGTTCTGCCTGCCGCCCGGTGGCGCGATTGAGGAAATCGTCACCAGCTGCTGCCGGCACGCCTTCGGGCACCGGAATGCCCTGCTCGCCGCCGGGCGCAGCGCCATCAGCTCCCGGCATGCGTTGTGCGCCGGGTTCGATGATGTTGCCATCGGGATCGGCATAGAAGTAGCCATCGGGATTGGCCTGCATCGCCTCGTCATCCGGTTCGAGCTGCCACTGCGGCAGCTTGAGATCGGTGTCGAACTTTTCGGGCGGGCGCTTGGCCGTGGCGACTTTCATGTAGGCAGCAAAGGCGCGCGCGGGCGCGGTGCCGCCCTGCAGGCCGGGGACGGCGCGCGCATCATCGCGGCCCATCCACACGCCAGTGGTGATGCCGCTGGAAAAGCCGAGGAACCAGCCGTCCTTGTTGGAGCTGGTGGTGCCGGTCTTGCCCGCCACGGGCCGTCCGATCTGCGCGGCGCGCCCGGTGCCGATGCTGACGGCTGATTGCAGCAGATCGGTGATTCCTGCGGCGACATAGCTGGGCACCAGCTGCTGCGCCGGATCGGGACGGTGGCTGTATAGCACTTCGCCCTCGGTCGTGGTGATCTTGCGGATGCCAAAGGGCGTGACCGCGCTGCCCTTGGCCTGCACGGCGGCAAAGGCGCGCACCATGTCGATGACGCGCACATCGGACGAGCCGAGCACCATCGAGGGCAGGGTGTTGATCGGCGTGGTGATCCCGAAGCGGCGCGCCATGTTGGCCACCGCGCCGAAGCCCACTTCGTTGCCAAGCTGAGCGGCCACCGTGTTTTTCGAATAGGCAAAAGCGCTGCGCACATCGATCGGCCCGGCATACGTGCCGCCAGAATTGCGCGGGCTCCAGCCGTCGATGGTCACGGGCTCGTCCACCACTTTGGCATCGGGGGTATAGCCCGCCTCCAGCGCGGCGAGATAGACGAACAGCTTCCACGCCGAGCCCGGCTGGCGCACGGCATTGACCGCGCGGTTGTAGTTCGAGGTGACGTAATCAGTGCCGCCGACCATCGCCAGCACTGCGCCATCCCGGTCAAGGCTGACCAGCGCGCCTTGCGAGCCCTTGGGCACATTGGCCTGAATGGCATCGGTGGCGGCGTGCTGGGCGGCGGGATCGAGCGTGGTCCACACCTCGATTGGCTGGTCGTTGTCGGGCAGCAGCAGATCGAGCTGCGGCAGCACCCAATCGGTGAAGTAGCGCGCCGAATTCTGGCCCTGTTCGGCGGCGAGCTTCACCGCCTTGAGATCGATGGCTGCGGCCTCAGCCGGGGTGATCTTGCCGGCGGCCTGCATGGTTTGCACCACCACCTTGGCCCGGTCGATCGCGGCCTTGGCATCGGCGGTGGGCGAATAGTGCGAAGGCGCCTTGACGAGGCCTGCGATGATCGCCGCTTCGCCCATGCTCAGCTGTTCGCCCGAGTGGCCGAAGAATTTGCGCGCGGCGGAATCGATGCCATACGCACCGCCGCCGAAATAGACCTTGTTGAGATAGAGTTCGAGCACCTGGTCCTTGGTGAACTTCTGCTCGATCGCCATGGCCAGCAGCGCCTCGCGGATTTTCCGGTCGAAGGTGCGGCTGTTATTGAGGAAGATGTTGCGCGCCAGCTGCTGCGTGATCGTGGAGCCGCCCTGCCGCCAGCGCCCGGTCTGGATGCGCACCACCACCGAGCGCACGATGCCGATGGGATCGACGCCCCAGTGAGCGCGGAAGCGCCGGTCCTCGACCGAGATCATCGCATCTTTGAGCACCGAGGGAATTCGCTCGTAAGGCACCCAGCGCCCGTAGCTGGGCCCGAGCGTGACGATTTCCGAGCCATCGTTGGCGCGCACCACGATGGTCTGGCCGCTTTGGGTGGATTTCATCCGGTCGTAGCTGGGCAGCGATTGCACGGTGATGAACACCGCCACCGCCAGCGCCAGCGCGCCGAGCAGTGCGAACGCAGTGCCCCACACGAACAGGCGGCTCAGCCAGCGGCGGAGGAACGAAGGCTCCTGCGGTTCCGGCGAACGGCGCGATGCGTTGCGCTCCGGCTCGGAGCGGCGGGGAAAGTCCCGTCTGGCCATCAGCTTTGCATCAGCTCCCACATGCGACGGCGAACCCGTACTCCCGTTTGGGCCGTACTCCCGTTCGGGTCTTCATGCATAGGTGATTTGGAACGCAGCGTTAACCCTGAAGCTGTGATCCTGCTTCAGGGCGCGCCGTTTCAGTCCTCGGGTGTGAACTCTAGCGCTGCGCTGTTCATGCAATAGCGCAGGCCGGTGGGCCCGGGGCCATCGGGGAACACATGGCCGAGATGCCCGTCGCAGCGCGCGCAGCGCACTTCGGTGCGGATCATGCCGTGGCTCACGTCGCGGTGTTCATCGACCGCTTCGGGTTCGACCGGCGCGGTGAAGCTGGGCCAGCCCGATCCGCTTTCGTACTTGGTGGCGGATTCGAACAGCGGCGCACCGCAGCCGGCGCAGTGATATTGGCCGGTGAGCTTGTTCTTCTCATACTTGCCGGTGAAGGCCCGTTCGGTGCCGCCCTGGCGCAGGACCTGATATTGCTCGGGCGAGAGCCGTGCGCGCCATTCGGCATCGGTCAGGTTCATCTTGTCGGGCATGGCTTGTCCTGTCTCGGGGAGGAAAACGGGGTATATCGCTCCATATGGGAAAGTCCCGCGCGCTCGGCAAGCGGGGCTTCAGTGCAAGTGTTCGACCACCAGCACGGTGCCTTCAGCGCCCGTTACGCGCATACGGGTGCCGGGCTGGGCATCGGGGCCGCGCGCCAGCCATTCGGTATCGCCGTGGCGCACACGCCCGCTGCCACCTTCGATGACATGAGTCACCAGCACGCTCTGGCCGACAAGCTGCCCGCCCCGGTCATTGAGCATGGGGTCTGCGCTGGCCACCGGGTGGCGCAGCATCCAGCGCCGCCCTGCCGCCATGGCCAGCGCGCACAGCACCACGAACAGCACGATTTCGGCTTCCAGCCCAATCGGCATGGCCGCTGAAACCAGCCCTGTCAGTAGCGCTGCAGCCGCTAGCCAGATCAGGAAATAGCCTGGTGCAACGATCTCGGCGATGGCCAGCGCCACGCCCAGCGCCATCCAGCCCCAATGCAGGCCAGCAGGGAGACCAAAAAGCTCGCTCAGCTGCGCCACGGGATCAGCCCTGCACCGGAGGCGGAGGAGCCGGATTCTGGGGCGGGGTCGGCACCACGCGCGGCACGCGGGGGCTGGCTGGCGGCGAACCCGGTTTCGGGCTCAGCGCATCTCCCAGCAGATCGCCGATCCCGCCCAGCGCGCCGACCAGTTGCGTCGCCTCGATCGGGAACAGGATCGTCTTGGCATTGGGCGAAGTCGCGAACTCCTTCACTGCCTCCACATACTTCTGCGCGATGAAGTAGTTCAGTGCCTGCGTGCCGGACGAGGCAATGGCATCCGAAACAACTGCCGTTGCGCGCGCCTCGGCTTCCGCTGCACGTTCGCGCGCCTCGGCATCGCGGAACGCGGCCTCGCGCCGCCCTTCAGCCTCAAGGATCTGGGCCTGCTTCTCACCCTCGGCGCGCAGGATTTCCGAAGCGCGCGATCCTTCGGCTTCAAGGATTTGCGCGCGCTTCTCGCGCTCCGCCTTCATCTGGCGCGCCATCGCGTTGGATATATCGGCGGGCGGGCGGATATCCTTGATTTCGACCCGGACGATCTTGAGCCCCCACGGCGAGGTGGCATGATCGACGACCGCGAGCAGCCGGGCGTTGATTTCGTCGCGCTTCGACAGCGTCTCGTCGAGGTCCATCGAGCCCATCACCGTGCGCAGGTTCGTCGTCGTCAGCTGCATGATCGCGACATAGAGGTTCGAAACTTCGTAGGCCGCCTTGCCCGCATCGAGCACCTGGAAGAACACGATCGCATCAACGCCGACCATCGCGTTGTCACGCGTGATGATCTCCTGCCCGGGAATATCGAGCACCTGCTCCATCATGTTCACCTTGTGACCGACCCGGTCGATGAATGGCACGATGAAATGGAGCCCCGGCTGCGCGGCGAGCGAATAACGGCCCAGCCGTTCGATTGTATAGACATGTCCCTGCCGCACCACGCGTATGCCGGTGGCCAGATAAACCACCGCGAGCCCGACGATCAGGATCAGCACTGCTTCCACGTCTTGTCCCCCCAAGCCAGAATGCGGCCAGCAATCTACCGCAATTGCGCCCTTTTAGTAGTGGGATTTCGCATCCGGTGCGGCGAGGTCATAGCAATGCACGATATTGTAGTTGTCCACGCCGCCGGGGCGGCTGGCGGCTTCGGTGCGGATCGCATCGCGCGCGGCCAGCACTGCGGCATCGGCATTATCGCTGCTCTGGCCCGCGGCGATGAAGCCTGCGCGGGCGCGCGTGGTCAGCACTTGCGCCAGCGTCTGCAGATCGCGCGCCGCCGTGCCTTGTGGGGCCCTTGCGCGCTCCTCTTCCCAGGCCAGCGTGAGGATCGCGGCGCACTGGGCCAGATCGGGCGTTTGCAGCGGGGGCACTGCGGCATCGAGCCGGGCGAGGCAGGGCCGCACTTCGGCTGCCAGTTGCGTATCCGGATTGGCGGCGGCGCGGCGCTGCATGGTGGTCACCTCGGCCACCAGCAGATCGCGCACGGCCGCTTGCGTCATGCCGCCCTGCTCCACCGCGCGCGCTCCGACATCGGCAAAGAAGCGCTTGCCGCGCACGGCCAGCGGCGGAAGTGCCAGCGCAGCGGCGCTGCCGCGCGTCTGTTCGGAAGCGGCAATGGCAAAGGCAGCGGCGCAATGGAGATCGGCTTGCAACGCGGCATCTGGCGTGTTTGGGCCAAGGGGCGGCGCGGCCACCAGCGGTGCGGCGGGAAGCGCAAGGATCAGCGCGGCGGCGAGGAGGATACGCAGCATTTCCGGCACCATAGGCGCGTCCCGGCCGGGCGTCAGCTTCAAAAGCGGCGCGCACAAAAAAACGGCTGCGGCCAGTCCAGAGAGACAGGTGCCGCAGCCGTGTGAGGGGCGCGCTTTCAGGGTGTGGGTGGAATGCGCGCTGAAGAGCCGGTTGGAAACGGAATAGGTGCGCTGTGATTAGCCCTTGGGCGTGTTGCAGCGGGCAATATCTTCGGCCGCGAGTTCGCCCTTGGGGGTGGCGAAGCGGCTGACCTGGCCCACCTTGGCGGCGAGCTTGGTGCACACGACGACCGGGCGGGCGCTGTCTTGCGCGGCAGAGCATTCCGCCCCAGCGCAGTTCCACAGCACATCGCCGAGCATGAGCTTGGCAGGCTGCGCTACCGGCGCGGCGAGCGTCACCGAGTAATAGGCATTGCCGCTTGCGGCTTGCACTGGCGTGGCTGTGGCGGTGAATGTGGCGGCGGTGCCCACCAGCGCGAGAACGCCCGGGAAAAGCTGGGCGAACAGGCTGTTGCGGGTGGCGATCATGGTATTTCCCCTTGGTCTTGTCTGACAAATGCTTGCCCGGAAACTGCGGGGTTGGGAGAGGATGCGATTTCCGTTGCGAATCGATACCTAGTTTAATAGGTTTCGAGTTGCAACTAGAAACTTACATTGCCGTCCAGATAGAGGTATGTCACAAAGGGTCATGGGAAAACTTCGCGAGTCCCTCGCCGATCTTGCCGTTTGCGGCCTTCCAAGCGCGCTTGAAGCGATGGGGGAGCGCTGGTCCTTCATGATCCTGCGCGCCTCGTTCAACGGAGTCTGCCATTTCGAGGAGTTTCTCGAAGTGCTGGGCATCGCGCGTAACATCCTCTCCAACCGGCTTTCACGACTGGTTGAGGCGGGCATTCTCAAGCGCGAACATTGCGCCGATGATCGCCGAAGGATCGAATACCGGCTGACGCCCAAGGGCATGGACCTGCTGCCCGCCATGCTGGCGCTGCGCCAGTGGGGTGAGAAGTGGGCCATGAACGTCCCGGCCAATCCCGTGCTGTGTGACAGCCGCGATGGCATGCCGATCCTGCCGATCACTATCCGCGCCCACGATGATCGTGTGCTGGGCGGAGTGGATCTGATGTGGCGCGAATGGTCCGATGTCGAAGCCAGCAAGCAGGCCCAAGAGCCAGCCCCCGCCATCGTACGGGTCGCAACTTGAAAAAGCGGGCCGCCGCCTGACCGGTCCCGGGGGCAGGACCTTCGGTCTGGCGGCGACCCTCACCGGCGGCAGCGGCTGGGACTGGATGCCGGCTGCTTCACACGTCTGGAGATATCCGTAAGGACAAGGCTTGAACGACCGGGCTCAGCCTCAGCGGGCAGCAACCCGCACGGCGCTCAGGTCTGCGCCGCGATTGGCCATCGTGCGCTGCGCCGATTGCAGCGCATCCCGATAGCAGCGGCGCGCTTCCATCGCCTCGGTCAGCGGATGGGGGCCGTAGTTCGCTTCGCACACCGTAGCGGCGGCGCGGCGCAGGCGGGCATCGAATTTCGCCTGACCGCCGGCGGTCGAAAGGTCGAGATCGGCATAGCTGACCATGCGGTGCTGCACCTCGCGGTCGGCCTGCGCCGGGGCGGCGGCGGAGGCCAGCGCGGGCTGGGCAGCAAGGGCGAAGCTGGCAAGGCTGGCGGCGATCAGGGCGTTCTTCGGCAGGGTGTTCTTCAGCATGGCAAAATCCTTTGGTTGGGCTCTACAGGATGCCGGGTCGCTGCGGGCGGCTCGGCAGGGAAAGCGGTGGTCGGGCTGGCTGGTCCGGGGTCCGAAGTCCGGGGCCTTGCCACCGCCGCATGCCCATCTTGCTAGGTGATCGGAGCGGGCCGTGCGCGCCGTGCTCGACCGGGCCGCTCGCCGCGCCGACCAACCGCCCACCTGCCCGACGAACCGCCAATCCCGGTCCACGAGCGACAACAGGGCCTGTTGCACGACCCTTGCGCGCAGCCTTGCTTACTGCGCGTGACACCGAGCTCCATGCCGCCTATTCGAGAAGGCAGAATGGCGATTCTGATTATCTTCCTGCTTGGCGTCGGCAATTTTGCGCTGCACCGGGCCATCATGGAAAGCGGCCATCCCCTGCTCGATCAGATGCCGTGGTTCTATCATGCCATCAGCAGCCGCCTTTCGCTGGTGGTGGAGTTTCTGATGCTGCTGGGCGGGCTGCTGCTTGCTTCCGAAGGGATCGTGTGGGGTGCGCTGGGCTATCTTGCCTACAGCTTGCTCAATGCGATTTCGGCCTGGCTGATCCTTTCGGGCCGAGTCTAGGGCGCTGGACATGATCCGCCTCTTCCACATCAGCGATGTCCATTTCGGGCTGGAGGACAGGGCCGCGCTGGGCTGGGTTGCCGAATGCGTGGCGCAGGACCGGCCTGATGCGGTGCTCATCACAGGCGATCTCACGATGCGGGCGCGGCACCGCGAGTTTGCGGCGGCGGCTGCATGGATTCGCGCGCTGGGGGTGCCGGTGAGGGTGGAAGTGGGCAACCACGACCTGCCCTATTTCAACCTCGCCGAACGTTTCCTCGATCCCTACCGCCGGTTCCGCGCGCTGCAGTCTGCGGTGGACCACGGCATCGCGCTGCCGGGCCTCGCCGTGGTCCCGCTCAAGACCACCGCGCGCGCGCAGATGCGGATCAACTGGTCCAAAGGCCGCGTGGGCGCGCGCAGCCTCGATGCGTGCCTTGCCGAGATCGACGCGCTGCCGCCGGGCACGCAGGCGCTGGTCACCTGCCACCATCCGCTTGTGGAAACCGGCACGCGCGGCAAGGCTCTGACCCGGGGCGGCACGCGCGCGCTGGAAGCGCTGGCGCGGCGCGGCGTGCTGGCGGTGCTTTCGGGCCACGTGCACGATGCGTTTGATATCATGCACCCCACCGCACATGGTCCGGTGCGGATGATCGGTGCCGGCACCCTTTCGCAGCGGCTGCGGGCCAGCCCCGCCGGGTTTAATGAACTCGTGGTGGAGGCAGGCGCAGTGGCGGTGCGAGTGCGCCATCCGGATTAGGACGGTCAGGCCTGGTCCCGACTATGATTATAAGCATAGTCATCTATATATAATTAGTTATTGTCCCGCGTGGAAGCGTTGATCGGATTACGCCAAATTCCTTAACCCACGGCCCCCTTTGGCACTCATAAGTCTATCGATTCCGGCCGATCGTGGTCGAGGTTCGTTAACCTCCGATCTGGCTCTACCTGCAACCCGTTACCCTGTATCTTGCGTTGGCTGAGTTCGCAGGACCGTCGCTAACTCCGGTTTGCCACATCCCATTTGCCAACCGGGACTTGTTCACTGGACCGGCGGGCTGCACGAAGAATACATCCGAAATGGGCATGCGTAATGTTCAGCGGCCAAACAGGATCATGCCGAGTGCCAGAAAACGATCCAGTGCCCGAAACCGGATCCCCGATTGCTGCCCGGTCGACGCATGAGCCGCACCTCCCTCCCACTTCTTCCGATTATCGGCCCGATCCCATGCGTAAGCCTGATTTCATCCGCTACCTGTCCATGAACGATTTGCACCGGGATGCACGCGATGCGTGGTTGCGGGCCGCATTTGGTACGTTCGAGCATCATTCCTTTGTCGATCTCGAGACCCGGTTTCTCTCCATCGCGGAATCGGGATACGAGACCCTGATCATTGGCGGCAATGATCCGGTGCGCGCCGCGCGCTTCCTGCGGCTCAATCGTCCGATCCTGGCCAGCAAGGTGAAGATCGCGCTGATGCATGGCAGTCTTGCCGGCAAGCGGGCGAAGCTGCTGAACGCCGGGTTCGATGATGTGTTCGACAGCGCCCGGATGAGCGGCGAGGAAGCCGCGATGCGCTGCGCCGCGATTGCCGCCCGGTATAGCGCGGCAGCGAACAAGGCCCGCACGGATCTTGAAATGGCCAGCGCGCTCGAACGTGTCGCGAATGTCGAGCAGTTGAGCAAGCGCGAACGGCAGTTGCTCACACTCCTGACCGAGCGGCTGGGCGAACCCGTGTCGCACTACAAGCTCAGGGCCGAGCTGGGGCAAAACGCCGAAGAGCTATCCTACAACTATCTCAAGGTGCTCGCCTCGAACCTGCGCGCCAAGCTGAAACCGCCCTTCGTTCTCGTGCCTGGCGGGCAGGGCACCTACAAGATCACGCACCAGCTGGGGCACAATCCCGGTTAGAGCACGATGCTTTCGACTGGCACCATCGTGCCCACGCGCAGATTGATCCAGAAATCGGCAACGCCATCGCCGTTTACATCGCCGAGGATCGACGTGGCGGTGGCCGTCTGCACCAGGCGCAGTTCGCCCGCCGCTTTGCTGAACCTTTCCGCGCCGATGAAGGTGAAGCGGTTATTGCCCTCAAGATTGACGTTGGCATCGATGCCGAAGAGGTTGATGACATCGCCTTCCGCCGCCGAAAAATCGGTGATCATATCGCGGCTGGCGCGCAGGTCTGCGGCAAAGTCGCCGGCCGTGAAGATGAACCGGTCTGCGCCGCTGCCGCCGCGCAGGATATCCGCCCCAGCCCCGCCCAGCAGCCGGTCGTTTCCTTCATCGCCGATCAGCCGGTCATTGCCCTGGCCGCCGTCCAGCGTGTCATCGCCGGAGCCGCCGCGCAGGAGATCCGCCTGCCCATCGCCGAACAGCCTGTCGGCCCCATCCTCGCCAAGAATGCGATCATCGCCGTGGCCACCATGCACGATATCGTTGCCTGCGCCTGCTTCAGCCAGATCGTCGTGCGAACCCAGGTCGATCACATCGGCACCGCCGCCGGAATAGACCTTGTCGTTGTTGTCGCGGGTCGAGATCACATCGTTGAAATCACCGGTGGTGATCACGTCATCGCCGTTTACGGTGCGGATCGTGATGGGCGCAGACGTGTTGGTGTACGTGAAATCGCTGTAGCGCGGGCCGATCACATAGACGCCGTCTTCGAGCACGCGGATGCTGCGGGTTTCCAGCTTGTGGTCAAAGCCAAGGTCGCTGCCGAAGCTGGCCCCGGTCGCAGTAAAGAACTTTTCAGCCAGCCCTTCTCGCGCGGGCTTCTCGTAATGCGTGCCATCCCAAGTCTTCGCACCGACGGGATCGACCGTCAGCACGTTGGCCAGCGAGGCGGCTGCGGCAAGCTGGCCGTCGCGCGCGGCGGAGGCATAGGGCAGCAGGGCGATGGTGAAGCGGGATTCGGGCTGGCCAATGGCTTCGCGGTACTGCGTGATGAAATCCGTCAGCTTGTCGCCATAGGTCGTCTGCTTGCGATCCTGCTCGCCCTGTATCCAGAAGGTGTGGACCACCGGCTCGTGCCCCGCCGCGCGGATCGCCTCGCTGGCTGCAGCAACCTTGTTGACCAGTGCCGTGAACAGCTCGCCCGAGGCTGGGTCCCAGTCAAATCGCACATCGGTGGGATAGAGCGATGTGCCGCCCAGTGCGGACTTGATGATCTGGAAGTCCGTGCCATGCGCTGTGGCGAGTTCATAAAGCCGGTTGTCGATGCCGCCAAACGCGGCATTGGATTGCCCGGCAATCACGAACAAAGGTATCTGGCCCATCAGCAACAAACTCCAACTCTTCCACAGCAGTCGCCGGAAACAGGGTTAGGCGGATAGAGGCTAAGCAAAAATGCGTGTTTTATTTCTCATTGCTGACGTAGATCTTCTGCGGATGGTCGTGAGTTTCACGCCAGCAGGTCGGCCCATTCCGGATGGCGCTTGAACGCCGCGGCGACATAGCTGCACTCGGGCACGATCTTCCAGCCCTGCGCCTCAGCATCAGCCACCATCGCCGCCACCAGCTTGCCCGCGATCCCGCGCCCGCCGATTTCCGTCGGCACCAGCGTGTGTTCGGCCGTCAGCACATTGCCCACGCGCACATAGGTCAGCCTGCCAAAGGCCGCGGTATCCGCAAGGCGGGCCTGGTATTCGCCTTCTGCTCCCTGATCGAGATGCGTGATCACCGGTTCGTCCATGGTTTCGCCTCGCCCTTCCAGCCCTTCCAACCGGGCGCCGCGCCCGCTAAGGCCGCGCCCATGAAGTTCTTCTCCGACAACGCCGCGCCTGTCCACCCCCGCATCTGGGCCGCGATGCAGGCTGCCGATGCGGCGGATACCGCCTATGATGGCGATGCGCTTTCGGCCCGGCTCGATGCGGCGTTCTCCGATCTGTTCGGTGTGCCGTGCACGGCGCTGTGGGTGGCGACGGGGACTGCTGCCAATTGCCTTGCGCTTTCCGCCATGGTGCCACCGCACGGCGCTGTCGTCTGCCACAAGGAAGCGCATATCGAGATGGACGAGGGCGGCGCACCGGGCTTCTTTCTCCACGGGGCCAAGCTGCTGCTGGCGCAAGGTACCGGGGCAAAGCTCGCGCCAGAGGGCTTGCGCGCGGTGCTCGATGGCATCCGCCCCGGGGTCCATCAGGTCCAGCCCCATGCGATTTCGATCACACAAGCCACCGAATGCGGGCGCGTCTATGCGCCTGCCGAAGTGGCGGCCATCGGCGCGCTGGCCAAGGAGCGTGGGCTTGGGCTGCACATGGACGGCGCGCGTTTCGCCAATGCGGTGGCGCATCTGGGGTGCCACCCGGCAGAAGTCACTGTCCGGGCGGGCGTCGATGCGCTCAGCTTCGGCTGTGTCAAGAACGGCGGGATGAGCGCGGAGGCCGTGGTCTTCTTCGCACCCGATCTGGCAGATGTGGTCCGTTTTCGCCGCAAGCGCGCGGGGCATCTGCAATCGAAGGGCCGCTATCTCGCCGCGCAGGTCCTCGCCATGATCGAGGGCGGCCTGTGGCTGGATAATGCGCGCGCTGCCAATGCCGCCGCCCAGGAAATCGCCGCCGCCTGCGCCAGCCGGCTGCTCCATCCGGTTGAGGCGAATGAGGTGTTCGTGAGCCTGTCTCCCGCAGAACAGACCGCGCTGCGCGCGCAGGGTTTCGATTTCTATGATTGGCCCGTGTCCGATGATGCGCCCGCAGGCACTCTCGGCGCTGCCCGGCTGGTCACCGCGTGGAACAGCCCGCCGCAGGAAGTGACCGCGCTCGCCTGCGCCATGGCCGCACTGTGAGCGAGGTGGACCGGCCGGGAGAGGCCCGGCTGCTCGATCCGCGCATCCTTGCGCCGTTCCTGATCACTGCGGTGATCTGGGGCTCGACGTGGATCGCGATCAAGTATCAGCTGGGTGATGTGCCGCCGAGCTGGTCGGTCACGTGGCGCTTCACCGGCGGGGCTATCGGCATGTTCGCGCTGGCGGCATTCCAGCGCTTGCCGCTGGTGCCGGACCGGCGCGGCCTGATGGTGGCGGCGGTCATGGGCTGCAGTGTGTTCAGCCTCAACTTCCAGTTCATCTATCGTTCGGAGCAGTACCTCACCTCCGGCCTCGTGGCGGTGCTCTTTGCGCTGCTGCTGGTGCCCAACACGGTGCTGTCCCGCGTGTTCCTTGGCCAGCGGATCACGCGCGGCTTCCTGCTGGGTACGTGTATCGCGCTGGCCGGGATTGGCCTCCTCATGCTTCACGAATACCGCCTCGCGCTGGCGCAGAATGCAGCGATGGGGGCCCAGGTCATCATTGGCGGGCTGATGGTGCTCACCGCGCTGCTGTTCGCCTCGGTCGGCAATGTGATTCAGGCGAGCCCTGCCGCACGGGGTCAGCCGGTGCCCACGCTCATGGCCTGGGCCATGCTGATCGGCGCACTGGTCGATGCCGCGATTGCCTGGGTTCTTTCCGGCCCGCCCCGCTTCATCTGGAGCCTGTCCTATGCGGGCGGGGTGGCCTACCTTGCGATTGTCGGCACGGTGGTGACCTTCCCGATGTACAACGGCCTGCTGCGCAAGCTGGGTCCGGGCCGCGCGGCCTATAATGGCGTGCTCGTCCCCGTTGTCGCGATGCTGATTTCGACCGCCGTCGAAGGCTACCGCTGGTCGCTGCTGGCGGGCGCGGGCGCGGTGCTTGCGATGATCGGGCTGGTCGTTGCGCTCAGGGCGCGCAACCCTTCGCGGTAGGTGGGATAGGCGAGCCGCCAGCCCAGCAGGCGCTTCGCCTTGCCATTCGCTACGCGCCGGTTCTCAGCGTAAAAGGCCAGCGCCATCGGCGATAGCGCGGCTTCCTCCAGCGTCTGCAGCGGCGGCGGGGCCACGCCCATGAGGCGCGCTGCTTCCTCGATCACCACGTTCTGGCTCGATGGCTCGTCATCGCCCAGATTGTAGACGCCGCCTGGCCCCGCCATCCCCGCGATCACGCCGCTCGCGATGTCCTCAACATGCACGCGGCTGAACACCTGATTTTCCAGCGCGATCCGCTTGGCCGCGCCATCGCGCACGCGGTCGAGCGCGCTGCGTCCGGGACCATAGATGCCCGGCAGGCGGAACACGCGGCACCGCGCACCGAACCGTTCCTGCCACGCCAGATCCGCCGCCGTTCGGGCAGACCGCCGCCCGGTGCCGACTTCGGCGCTTTCGTCCACCCACGCGCCGCCGGTATCGCCATAGACCCCGGTGGAGGAAAGATAGCCAATCCACTGTGACGGGGCAGCGGCCAGTGCATCGCCATAGTGATCGAGCACCGGATCGCCGCCCTCACGCGCTGGCGGCACGGATGACAGCACATGGCTTGCCTCGGCCAGCGCGGCCAGCACGCCCGCGCGGTCGTCGAAGCGCAGCGTGCCATCGCGCCCGGTGCCACTCACGTCCCAGCCTTCGCCGCGCAGCCGCGCCGCAATCACCTGCGAGGTGTAGCCCATGCCGAAGATGAACAGCTTCATGGGCTGGTTCCTGACTGTCCGACCGGCCCGACGTCAAGCGCTCTTGCCGCGAAGTTTGTGCGGCCGTGCCGATTTTGCGTTTCCCCGTGGGCTTCGGCTCCCTACATTGGCGGAATGAACGATCTTTCGAACGCGCCCGCCCTTCCCGCAACCGTGATCCAACGCACAGATTATCGTCCGCCCGAATGGCTCGTTCCTGAAATCGCGCTGGATTTTGCGCTTTCGCTCAATGCCACGCGCGTCCGCGCTGATCTGGTGGTGGAGCGCAGCGGCAGCAGCATCACACCGCTACGGCTTGATGGCGATGGCTTGGCGGCAAAGGCCGTGCTGGTGGACGGCACCTCGCACAACGATTGGCGCATGGAGGGTTCCGCTCTCCTGATCGATCTGCCCGGCGAGCGCCATACCGTCACCATCGAGACCGAGATCGATCCGGCGGCCAATACTCAGCTTTCCGGTCTCTATGCCTCGAACGGGATGCTGTGCACCCAGTGCGAGGCGGAGGGCTTTCGCCGCATCACGTTCTTCCCGGACCGGCCTGATGTGCTGAGCCGCTACACCGTGCGCATGGCGGGCGACAAGGCGGCTTTCCCGGTGCTGCTGTCCAACGGCAATCCCGTCGCTTCGGGCGACAATGCCGACGGGACGCACTGGGCGGAATGGCACGATCCCTGGCCCAAGCCGTCCTATCTGTTTGCGCTCGTCGCGGGCGATCTGGTCGCCGCGCGTGATAGCTTCACCACGCGTTTGGGCCGCAAAGTCGATCTCGCGATCTATGTCCGCGCGGGCGACGAAACGCGCACCGGCCATGCGATGAAGGCGCTGATTGATTCTATGCGCTGGGACGAGGAGGTCTATGGCCGCGAGTATGACCTCGACTTGTTCAACATCGTGGCCGTGGCGGATTTCAACGCCGGCGCGATGGAGAACAAGGGCCTCAACGTTTTCAACACGCGCTACATTCTGGCGGACCCCGAAACCGCGACCGATGGCGACTATGACGCGATCGAAGGCGTGGTGGCGCACGAATACTTCCACAACTGGTCGGGCAACCGCGTCACCTGCCGTGACTGGTTCCAGCTGAGCCTCAAGGAAGGTTTCACCGTGCTGCGCGACCAGCAGTTCAGCGCCGATATGGGCTCCGCCCCGGTCAAGCGGATCGAGGATGTGCGCGTGCTGCGCGCGGCGCAGTTCCCTGAGGATTCCGGCCCGCTTGCGCACCCTATCCGGCCCGATTCCTATCAGGAAATCAGCAACTTCTATACTGCGACGGTCTACAACAAGGGCGCCGAGGTGATCCGCATGATGACCGTGCTGGCCGGGCCGGAGCGGTTCCGTGCGGGCACCGATCTCTATTTCGACCGCCACGACGGCGAGGCGGCGACCTGCGAGGATTTCGTCAAGGCTATCGAGGACGGCGCGGGGCTGGATCTCAAGCAGTTCCGCCGCTGGTATGAGCAGGCAGGCACGCCGCGTGTGACGGCGACGCTCAGCCACGCAGGCGAAACTGCGATGCTCACGCTGCGCCAAACGGTGCCCACGACCCCGGGCCAGCCGGACAAGCAGCCGATGGTGATCCCGCTGCGCACCGCGCTGTTTGATCGCGCCACGGGCCGGCATGACGGTGAGCAGCTGCTGGTGCTGACTGAAGCTGAACAGTGCTTTAGCTTTGAGGGCTTTGCCGCGCCGCCGGTCCTTTCGATCAACCGGGGCTTTTCCGCCCCGGTCGCCATAGACATGGACGTGACGACCGCCGATCTGGTGTTCCTGGCCGCGCATGATGATGATCCCTTCGCGCGCTATGAAGCGATGCAGCAGCTGATGGTGCGCCACCTTGTCGCCGCCGTTTCGGGCGAGTTGACCGACGCAGCACGGGCCGAAGGCCTCGCCGCGATCCGCGATGTCTATGCCGCCGTGTTGGCTGATGCTGCGCTGGATGATCTGATGCGCGGTGAACTGCTGATCCTGCCCGGTGAAGGCTATATCGCCGAGCAACTGGCCAAGGCCGATCCGTCGCGCATCCATGCCGAGCGGGAAGCCCTGAAGCGTTGGCTGGGCAGCGGGCTCGCCGCGCAGTGGCACGCGCTGCATGATCGTTGCAGCGCTGTGCCTTATAGCCTTGAGGCCGCCGCGCGCGGCGCGCGCAAGCTGAAGACGCAGGCGCTGGTCTATCTTGCCGCCAGCGATCCCGCCGAAGCCGCCCGGCGCGCCAAGGCGCAGTATGATGCGGCGGACAACATGACCGACCGGCAGGGCGCGCTGATGGTCTTGGCCGGGATCGGGGCGGCGCAATGCGATGAAGCTCGCCGTGCCGCGCTGGCGGATTTCCACGCGCGCTTTGCCGGCAATGCGCTGGTGATCGACAAGTGGTTCTCGATCCAGGCGGGCGCGCTCCATCCCGATACGCTGGCGCACGTCACGGCGCTGGCGGAGCATCCGGACTTCACGCTGACGAACCCCAATCGCGTGCGCGCGCTCTACATGGCGTTTGCCGCCAATCCTCAGGCGTTTCATGCGGCCAATGGCGCGGGTTATCGGATGATCGCAGACCTGATCCTGCGGCTCGATCCGATCAACGGCAATGTCGCTGCGCGGTTCGTGCCGCCGCTGGGCCGCTGGCGGCGGATCGAACCGGGCCGCGCGACGCTGATGCGTGCCGAGCTGGAACGGATCGCAGCAGCACCCGGCCTGTCGCGTGATGTGCGCGAGCAGGTGAGCAAGAGCCTGGAAGGATGAGCGAGCAGCCGGAAGTCCTGACGCACCCGGCGCTGGCGGGCGCAGCGCACGGCTTTCTGGGCAGGCGCGGCGGGGTGAGCACGGGTCTCCACGCCGGGCTCAACGTGAGCTACAGCGAGGATGATCCCGCCCACACCGCCGAGAACCGCCGCCGCGCAGGCGCTGCCGTGCTGCCCGGCGCGCGGCTGCTCACCTGCTTCCAGATTCATTCGCCCGATGTGGTGACCGTCACCGCACCGTGGGACGATGCGGACCGCCCCAAGGCCGATGCACTGGTGACGGATCAGCCCGGCTTGCTGATCGGCGTGCTCACCGCCGATTGCGCGCCCGTTCTGTTCCACGATGCTGAGGCCGGAGTGATCGGCGCGGCCCATGCCGGGTGGAAAGGCGCAATTGGCGGGGTGACGGACCGCACGGTGGAAGCGATGGAAGCGCTCGGTGCAAACCGCGCGCGCATCGCTGCCGTCGTCGGCCCCTGCATCGCGCAGAAAAGCTATGAAGTGGATGCCGCTTTCGAAGCGCGCTTCTCTGCCGAAGATTCTGAAAATGCGCGCTTTTTCCGTGCAGGCCGCGCTGGGCACAGTTGGTTCGATCTCGAAGGCTATGTCGCCGCCCGGCTGGCGGTCTTTGGCGTGGGAACGGTCGCCATGCTGGGCGAGGACACCTATTCGCAGCCCGAACGCTTCTATTCGTTTCGCCGCTCCACCCATGCGGGGGAGGCGGGCTACGGGCGGCTGATTGCGCTGATTGGCCTTCGCTGACCCTCAGAAAAT
Organism: Novosphingobium sp.; assembly: GCA_044379435.1. Taxonomy (GTDB): domain Bacteria; phylum Pseudomonadota; class Alphaproteobacteria; order Sphingomonadales; family Sphingomonadaceae; genus Novosphingobium. The sequence continues at coordinate 23,396 of JBIPOH010000001.1, read as the reverse complement.
GGGGACTGTCCCCATTTTTGAACTACAGCAGCCCCAGCGCAACGAGGTCTGCTTTCAGCGCCTCTGCCCCGGTCACGAAATGATGCACCTGCCAGCCCAGCGCGGCCGCGCTGGCGATATTGGCTGCGTTGTCGTCGATGAACAGCATCCGCTCTGGCGCGCAGCCAAAGCGCCTGGCGGCGAGGTGGAAGATCGCCGGATCGGGTTTGATCAGCCGCTCGGTTCCGCTCACCACGATATCGCGCAGGTGATCGAGCACCGGAAAGGTCGGCCGGAACATCGCCCAAGCATCCACCCCGAAATTGGTGATCGCGTATTGTGGCACACCGCGCGCGGCAAGCTGTTCGATCAGCGCGGGCGTGCCGGGCACCGGTCCGGGCAAGCTGGCCAGCCAATTGCTGGCATAGAGCGCGATGAGATCGGCGTGTTGGGGAAATTCAGCCTGCCGCGCGGCCACCATCTCGGCGTGCGAGATGCCGCCATCGTGTTGCATGTGCCACGCCTCGGTCACCACTTCGGTGGTGAAGCGCGCGCGTTCAGCCTCGTCGGGGATCGCGTCGCGGTAGATGCGCGGCAGATCCCATTCGATCAGGACCCGGCCGATATCCCACACCACAGCGTCTACCGGAGTATCCACGCGGGCCTTCATGGCGATACCTTCCATGGCAGAAAGCCCTCGCTTGCGAGCACGGACCAGTCACAACACAAAGCCCCCGCTTGGAGGCGGGGGCCGGATGGGCTCGATCAGAGCCGGAACGTGTTTCCGGTGCAGCCCCGCCGTCGCGGAAACTGCACCGAAACTGGTTTCAAGGCTTCCATTGGCGCGCCGATAGCAGCGCGCCCGATGATCAGCCCTGACGCGCCTTGAAGCGCTTCTGGGTCTTGTTGATGACGTAAGTGCGGCCGCGGCGGCGGATCACGCGGTTATCCCGGTGACGATCCTTGAGCGACTTCAGGCTGTTGCGAATCTTCATGACGAATCCTTATGCCCGAGCCGACCGGGCCGAAATTGGAACGCGGCGGTTATGCGCGGAGATTGGGAAAGTCAACTGTCCCCACGGATCTCGGTCAGTTTCCTCTCCCACGCCAGAGCGTGGCGCACGATCACATCGAGATCGGCATAACGCGGCACCCAGGGCAGGGTCTGCTTGATGCGTCGATTGTCCGAAATCAGCGAATCGGGGTCGCCCGCGCGGCGGCCTTCCATTTGGCGCACGATCGTGTTGTTGGTCACGCGGTCGACCGCATCGAGCACTTCGAGCACCGAAAAGCCCCGGCCATAGCCGCAGTTCATGGTGAGCGAGCGCTCCGGCGCTTCGATCAGCGCCTCCAGCGCCAGCACATGCGCGGCGGCAAGGTCTGACACGTGGATATAGTCGCGCACCCCGGTGCCGTCGGGCGTGGCGTAGTCCGTTCCGAACACGCCGACATGGCTGCGCTTGCCGAGCGCGGCTTCCACCGCCACCTTGATGAGGTGCGTTGCTCCCGCCGTCGATTGCCCGGTGCGGGCCTCCGGGTCAGCTCCCGCCACGTTGAAATAGCGCAGCGCGCAGTAGTTCAGCGGATGGGCGCGGGCGGTGTCTGCCAGCATGGTCTCGGTCATCAGCTTCGACATGCCGTAGGGATTGATCGGCTGCTTCGGGCTGTCCTCCGTCACGGGCGAGACCTCGGGGATGCCATAAGTCGCCGCGGTTGAGGAGAAGATGAAGTGCCGCACCCCGCTGGCGACGGCTGCGGCGATCAGCGCACGGCTCTTGGCGGTGTTGTTGTGATAGTATTTCAGCGGGTTCTCGACCGATTCGGGCACGATGATCGATCCGGCGAAATGCATCACCGCGCCGATCTTCTGCTCGGCAAAGATGCGCGCCAGCAGCGCCTCGTCCTCGATATCGCCTTCATATAGCGGCACGCCCTCGGGTAGTGCGAAGCGGAAGCCCGTCGTCAGGTTGTCGATAACCGCAACCGGCCAGCCCGCATCCTTGAGCGCGAGGACCGCGTGGCTGCCGATATATCCGGCGCCGCCGGTGACGAGAACAGGGACCTGGCCCATGCGAATCACTCTCCTAGGTAAATGCTCCGATGCCCTAGCAGGCTCGGCAATCGTTGGAATCGACAAACCGACCGTTCATGGTCAGGACAGGCCGGAGGGCATACGTTTTACCTCCCGACGTCCGCCTGAAAGGCTTTGCATGAGATTGACCGCTGCCATCCTTGCCGCGCTTGCCCTTTGCGGCGCAGCGCCCGTGCTGGCGCAGGGTATGCCCGGCGGCATGCGGTGGGGCGGCGCCGATCCGCTGGACCCCGACCCGCGCTTTCCAGCGGCCCGCCAGACCGCGCAGCCATCGAAGAAGATCGACGTCACCGCCTACCGTTCTGCCGATGCGGCTACGCTGCTTGGCAAGGGGCGCATCGTGGTAAGCCGGATGGACGGTGATGCCGGAGAGACCATCGACAGCAAGCTCCCCGTCTACGAAGCCGCCGTGATCGACGAGCTGGCCAAGCGCGGCTATGATACGGCAACCGCCCACGATCCGGGCCAGATCGCCGAAATCGGGGTCAGCCACCGCGTGGCCGTGCCCGAGGAGGCCCCACGCAAGAAGGTCAGCGGCGCCATGAGCACAACCGTGAGCAATCGCGGGAGCGGTTTCGGCCTCGCGCTCGCGTTCGATCTTACCAAGCCCGCAAAGGCGATTGTCGCCACCCGGCTCGATCTGCGCATTCGCGACAAGGCCACCGGGCGCGTGCTATGGGAAGGCCACGCCGACGGCGAAGCGCGCGAGGAAGAGGGCGGCATCGACAACAGCGAGATGGCCGCCCGCCTTGCCAGCGCTCTGCTGAAGCGCTTTCCCGATGGCGAGGTTGTGCAGCCCCTTGCGGCGGTGACCCAGTGAAGGCGCAGGTCCTGCTTGCGGCGCTGGCGCTCGCCGCCGCTCCGGCGCTCGCGGCGCCGGTCGAGGTGACGCGCTTTCACACACCTGAAAGCATCACCACGTTGGGCCGCAGTGCCGTTGCCGTAGTGGCCGCTCCGGGCACCGATGCCACCAGCCCGGTTGCCACCAGCCTGGAGGCGCGACTGTGGATGCAGGCCGTGGAAGCCGAATTGGCTGCGCTGCATTTCGCCGCGGCCACACCGGGCGCGGCTGATGCGATTGCCGAAGTGCTTGTCGAGCGGGAGGTCGAGCGCACCGAACGCCAGCGCGGTCCGGTCTCGGTCGGGGTTGGCGGCGCGACTGGCGGTTGGAACAGCGGCCTCGGCCTCGGTCTTGGCTTCAATCTTGGCGGCGGTGCGCGCGCGCGGGTCCATACTCGGCTCACCGTCATATTGCGCAGCCGCACCACTGGCCTTTCGCTGTGGGAAGGGCGCGCAGAAAACGTGGAGCGCGAAAAGGCAAAGCTGGCCTCTGCCGATCAGGCTGCGCCGCGCCTCGCCCATGCCCTGTTCTCGGGCTTCCCCGGAACCTCGGGGGCGACTATCACGGTGAAATGAACACGGCACCGATCAGCATCGACGCAGGCTTTGACAGCGGCAATATCGAAGTTCTTGGCATCGAGGGGAACAGCGCCCGGCTGGCCATTCGCAAGGACACGCGTTCCGAATTCTTCCAGTGGTTCCATTTCCGCGTGGGTGCCTGTGCGGGCCGCGCGCTGGAACTGAAGATCACCGGGCTGGCCTCATCGGCCTATCCCGATGGGTGGATCGGCTACCGCGCCTGCGTTTCGGAAGACCGCGATTACTGGGGGCGCGCCGAAACCCGCTATGATGCGGCAGTGGACGGCGGGACGATGACGATCCGCTACACGCCCAGCGCGGGCACGTGCTGGTTCGCGTACTTCGCGCCCTATTCGATGGAGCGGCATCACGATCTTGTTGCCGAAATCGCGGCGAGCGAGGGCGTGGAGCACAAGGTGCTGGGACGCAGCCTAGAGGGCCAGTCCATCGATTGCCTGTCCATGGGTGAAGGACCGCGCCAGATCTGGTTCATCGCGCGCCAGCATCCCGGTGAGGCCATGGCCGAATGGTGGATGGAAGGGGCGCTCGACATGCTGACCGACCCCGCCGATCCGCATGCACGCAAGCTGCGCCAGCTCTGCCGCTTTCACATTGTGCCTAATGCCAACCCGGATGGGGCGTGCCGGGGCAATTTGCGCACCAATGTGCTGGGGGTGAACCTCAACCGCGAATGGCACGAACCTACGTTGGAGCGCGCGCCCGAAGTGCTGGCGATCCGCAATGCGATGGACGCGAGCGGCGTCGACTTCTTTGTGGACGTCCACGGCGACGAGGCGATCCCGGCCGTGTTCTTTGCCGGGTTCGAAGGCATCCCCGGCTGGACCGAGGCGCAGGGTGAAGCCTACCGCCGCTACCGTGCGATCCTCGAGCGGCGCACTCCCGATTTCCAGACTCGGCGCGGCTATCCCGTGGCGCGGCCCGGCAAGGCCAATCTCGCGATGGCCACGAACCAGATTGCCGAGCGTTTCGGCGCCGTTTCGATGACGCTCGAAATGCCCTTCAAGGACAACGACGACCTGCCTGATCCGGCGCAGGGCTGGAGCCCGGAACGCAGCAAGCTGCTGGCGCGCGAGTGCCTTGCCGCGCTGCTCGAATGGCTGGCGTGATGCTTTAACGTTTTGTTAGGCACCGCGGGCGCATGCTTCGGTCATGGCCCGCGTTATCGCCCTTGTTGCTGTTCCTGCCGCTCCTTTGGCGGAGGTTCTGCGTTCGGCCATGGTGCTCGGCTCGGCGCTTGCGCTGATCCTGGCGGGCCGCGCTTTCCCGCTGCTCTGAAGCGCCGGAAACCCACCGACATTCTGCTGCCACAACCGGCCTCCGGCTGGCGCTTGGCCGTGCCCGGCGCAGAAATCGCGAGCGATTTGCAATAACGCGCTTGCAAGTGCGAATGACTCGCAATAGACGGGTTCTTGAGAATGCCTCTCAAGAAAGACTGCCTGTGAAAACCTCCGCCCGCTCGCTTTCCGCCGCTCTGCTCCTTGCTTCGGGCGCACTGTTGCCGATGGCTGTGCAGGCAGAAGTCATGCCGATGGCGGAAGAGGGCGACGCAGGGGATAACATCGACCGGCGCCCGATCATCGTCACTGGCCATGCCGATAGCTACCGCGCCGATACCGCCTCGGGCGTGAAGGCACCCACGCCGCTGCTCGATGTGCCGCAGTCGGTTACGGTACTCACACGCGAACAGCTGGATGATCAGGGCGTGACTCAGCTTGGCGATGCGCTGCGCTATGTTCCGGGCGTGGTGATCGCGCAGGGTGAGGGCAACCGCGACCAGATCGTGCTGCGCGGCCAGAACACCACCGCCGATTTCTATCTCAACGGCCTGCGCGACGACACGCAGTATTACCGCTCGCTCTACAATATCGCACAGGTCGAGGTGCTGCGCGGTGCCAATGCGCTGCTGTTTGGCCGCGGCGGCGGGGGCGGCGTAATCAACCGTGTGCGCAAGACCCCTTCGCTTGCTGGTCTGGCGGTCGGGGCCAATGCCGCTCTCGGCACATTCGGTGATTTCGCGCTGGCCGCCGATCTCAATGCGCCGCTCTCGCAAACCGTGGGCATGCGCCTCAATGGCACGTACGAGGAATTCAACAACCACCGGCAGGATTTCCACGGCCGCTTTATCGGCGTGAATCCGACGCTGGCATTCGAACCCAGCGCCGATACGCGGATCGACCTGTCCTACAACTACGACGATGATCGCCGCATCGCGGATCGCGGCGTCCCTTCGCTGGGCGGTCTGCCGCTGGAGGGTTTCCGCGATACCTTCTTCGGCCGTGAGGACAGCAATCTTTCGGCGGTGCAGGCGCATATTGTCGAAGCGCGGCTGACCCAGACCCTTGCAGAGAGCCTGACGCTCACCGTTGCCGGGCAATACAGCCACACGGACAAGTACTACGACAATATCTTCCCGACGGGTGCCGTGGACCCGGTCGCCCGCACCGTCGCGCTCAGCGCCTATGATAGCACCGTGCTGCGCAAGAGCTGGATCGGGCAGGCCAACCTGACCTGGCAGGGCAGGACCGGCCCCATCGGCCACACCCTGATTGCCGGGATCGAGTGGGCGGATCAGGACACCGCCGCCGCGCGCTCGGAAGGCATCTTCCCGGGCGGCGCCGCCTCGGCCGTCGTTGCACTGGCCGAGCGCCTCGCCGTGCCCGCCATCACCTTCGGCGCGCCCAGCCGCTCCACGCAGACCCGGGTGAAAACCTTCTCGGCTTATGTGCAGGACCAGATCGAGCTGGCGCCGTTCCTCCAGATCGTCGGCGGCGTGCGCTACGACAGCTTCCGGATCAACGCCGACAATCTCCTCGCCAGCACAAGCGCTGCACGCACCGACCGCCGATGGTCGCCGCGCGCGGGCGTCATCGTGAAGCCCAAGGCCAACCTCTCGCTTTATGGCAGCTACACCAAGAGCTTCCTCCCCCAGTCGGGCGATCAGTTCAACGCGCTCGATGCCGTGCAGGCGACGCTCGCGCCCGAGGAATTCCGCAACCTTGAAGTGGGGGCCAAGTGGGACGTGACGCCCGCCTTCGCGCTGACCACCGCAGCCTACCGGCTCGACCGCGAGAACTCCCGCTTCAACGACCCCGTGACCGGCCTCCCGGTCCTTTCCGGCAAGACCCGCACGCGCGGCATCGAGCTTTCCGCCACGGGCAAGATTCTCCCGCACTGGCAGGTCAGCTTTGGCTATGCGCTGCAGGATGGCAAGGTCCGTTCCAGCACCACCGCCGCACCTTCAGGGCGTGTTCTCGCGCTCATTCCCGAAAGCCAGATCGCCTTGTGGACGCGCTATGATGTGACGCCGAAGCTTGGCCTCGGCCTTGGTGTGACGCACCAGTCCTCAGTTTTTGCCACGGTCAGCAATGCCGTCACGCTCCCCGCGTGGACTCGCGTCGATACGGCGGTGTTCTATAATGTGTCCAAGGCGGTCTCGGTGCAGATCAATGTCAACAACCTGCTGAACGACCAGTATTTCCCAACCGCGCACACCGATAACAACATCTCCACCGCACAGCCCCGCAGCGCGCGGCTGGCCGTGCGGATGGCGTTTTAAGATAGAGCGGCACCAGCCCGCTTCCCCGCCCGACCACCCATTCAGGGTACGCTCGTGGGTCGTCGGGCGGGAGGAGCGGGCCGGTGCCGCCTCCACAGATCAAAGTCCCGGCGTCGTGGCCGTTGTCGGAACCGGCAGCGGCACGCCCGGTTCCAAACCGCGCGCAATGCGCCCGGCGCGCTGGATCGTGCGGACCAGGCGCGGATAGACGCCGCAGCGGCAGATATTGGTGATCGCGGCCTTGATATCGGCTTCGGTCGGGTCAGTGTTCTGGGTGAGCAGCGCGGCAGCAGCCATGATCAGGCCGGGCGTGCAAAAGCCGCACTGGATAGCCTGTTCCGCCACGAAAGCCTGTTGCAACGGGTGGCTGCGATCAGCCGAAAGGCCCTCGATCGTGGTGACCGTGCGCCCTTCAGCCTCGCCCAATGACAACGTGCAACTCGGCATCGCCTGTCCATCGACGATGACCATGCAGGCGCCGCATTCCCCCGTACCGCAGCCATATTTGGTGCCGGTGAGGTTGGCGGCATCGCGCAGCGCCCATAGCAGCGAGGTGTCGGCCTCCAGCTTGATCTCGATCGGCTGGTTGTTGACTGTGAGGATGGCCATGGCGGCGCGGACCTAGCCCGCCGCCCGGCGTGCCCGCAAGGGGCTTAATCCCGCCAGGAGCGGTCGATCTGGTCGATCCGCCGCGTCCAGGCGTTGAAATCACCCACGCCCGGCCCGCCGCCCGGCGGGTTAGCCAGGCTGAGATCGCGCTGGTGCACGGCGATCACGTCCTGCCCGATCATTACCGGCGGACGGCCCATCGACAGCGTGGCCATCTGGATCTCGCAGGCCCGCTGCAGCGCCCACATCTGCACGAACATCGCCTGCAGGCTCTTGGCCATGACCACCGGGCCATGGTTGCGCAGCATCAGGATGTTCTTGTCCGCCAGATTGGCCAGCAGCCGCTCGCCTTCTTCGGCGCGCACGGTGATGCCCTCGAAATCGTGATAGGCCAACCGCCCGATGAAATTGCAGGCGTAGAAATTGATCGGCATCAGCCCTTCTTCAAGGCTGCACACCGCCATCGATGCCGTGGTGTGGACATGGCAGATCGCATGCGCCCAATCGAGGTGGCGATGGAAATAGCCGTGCTGGGTGAACCCGGCGAGGTTCACCGGATGCGGATTGTCGTCCAGCTTGTTGCCGTCGATGTCGATCTTGACGAGGTTGCTGGCGCAGACCTCGGAATAGAGCAGACCGAACGGATTGATCAGGAAGGCGCCATCTTCGCCCGGCACGCGCAGCGAGATGTGGTTGTAGACCGATTCGGACCAGCCCATCAGATCGAAGATGCGGTAGCAGGCCGCCAGTTCCAGCCGCGCCTGCCATTCGGCCTCGCTGCAATGGATATTGGGGCGGATCTGGGTGGCCATCGCGTTCTCTCCCGCTATGCTCGCGTCTGTTATGTGCAATCTCTATCGCATGACCAGCAACGCGCAAGCCATTGCGCAGCTTTTCGGGGCCGATGCCGGAGGGCGCAATCTGCCGGCGCTGGAAGAGATTTACCCGGACAGCGAAGCCCCGGTTGTGATCAGCGCGGCCACCAGCCAAGGCCGGCTTCACATGATGCGCTGGGGCTGGCCTCCGTTTGGCGAGATCAGGCGCCCGATCACCAACGTGCGCAATCTTGCCTCGCCCCTATGGCGCAGCGCGCTGGTCGATCCGGCGCGGCGGTGTCTGGTGCCCGTCACGGCGTTTTCGGAATGGTCCGCTGCCCCCGATCCGCAGACGGGTCGCAAGCACAAGCACTGGTTCGATCTGCCGGATGATCCGCTGTTTGCCTTCGCCGGTCTGTGGCGACAGGCAGAGGATGGGCCGCGCTTCGCGTTCCTCACTTGCGCGCCGAACGACACGGTGGGCCGGGTGCACCCCAAGGCCATGCCGGTCATCCTGCGCCCCGGCGCGATGTGCACGCGCTGGCTGACCGCAGACGCTGCAGCCGCAGCGGCCCTGCAGCAGCCGCTGGCCGATCATCTGATGCGCGAGATACCGCAGGGCGCACCGGCCACCGGGCAGCCCAGCCTGTTCTGATGGAGCCGCCGTTGGGGCCGGAATGCCCCTCGGCACAGGTCTTCACGGGGGACTGAAATCGCGGCGGACGATCCATTCGGGATCTGCCCGCACCTGCGTCCATGATCGGACCGCCCCGGGTTACAGTTGTTTAATGTGCCTGCCACCATCCGGAGCAGGAGGCCCATCTATCTGCCCCTCATGAGCAAACTCACAAAGTCGGCATGAACAGCCGACCTTAACTGGAGGACTTATGAGGAATATCCGGCAAAAACTCCGCATGGGGGTCTATGCGCTGGCGGCAACCAGCATCGTGATGGGCTTGTCTGCCAATGCGGCCCCGCAGGCGCAGGACACCGCAAGGGATACGCAGACGGCAGCAGCCGCAGCCCCGGCGGTTCACGCGGCCAGCGAGCACGCCGAATGGGGCTACGCCGGTCCCGGCGGGCCGGACCACTGGTCTGAACTCAGTTCGGCCTACAGCGTGTGCAACACGGGCCAGCAGGAAAGCCCGATCGATCTCAAGGGCGTGATTCCCGCTGATCTGGGAACTCTCGGGATCAAGTGGTCGCCCATGCCGATCCATGCGACCAACAACGGCCACACCGTGCAGTATGACGCCCCGGCCGGAAACAGTTTCTCGATGATGGGCAGCAGCTACGCGCTCGCCCAGTTCCACATTCACCACCCGAGCGAGCACTTGCTGAACGGTGAACGCTTCCCGCTCGAAATCCACTTCGTCCACAAGATGCCGGACGGGCGCATCGGCGTGATCGGTGTGCTGGTGAGCGAGGGTGCGGCGAACCCCACCTTGCAGAAACTGCTGGATGCCATTCCTGCGTCAGCCGGGAAGACCACCGATGGCGCGCCTTTCGATCCCCGAGCCTTGCTGCCCAAGAACCATGGCTTTGATCGCTACGAAGGTTCGCTGACCACGCCGCCCTGCACCGAATCCGTCGATTGGGTGGTCCTGCGCACACCGATCACGGCATCTGCGGCGCAAGTGCAGCAGTTCGCCAAGCTGTTCCCGTTCAACGCCCGCCCGCTTCAGCCGCTTGATCGCCGCTTCCTGCTGGGGAGCCATTGATGAAAACGGCTATTCGCGCCGCTGTTGCGGCCTTCACTGTTGCCCTGTCTTGCGGGACCGCCTTTGCCAACGACAATCCGCCGACCCTGCAGGCTCTGTTGGGCAATCCGGATGGGCTCAAGGTAGCCGGAAGCACCCGGGTGCGATACGAATCCGTTGATGGCCAAGCCCGAACGGGGTTCGAGCCATCGTCCCAGATCGTCAGCCTGCGCACCACCCTGATGGTCGATTACACCAAGGGTCCGCTGCGCATCGGGGGCGAACTTCGCGACGCGCGGGTTTACAACGCCGGGCCGCTCAGCCCGGTGACCGCCAATGAAGTCAACGCGTTCGAACCTGTGCAGGCCTATATCGGCGCCAACCTGGGCGACGTTCTGGGATCGGGGACGAAAACGTCGTTCCAGGCCGGGCGCATGACCATGACGCTGGGCTCGGGGCGACTGCTGAGCGGGCTGGAGTTTCGCAACACCACCAACGGCGTAACTGGCCTGCGCACGGACTTTGTGGGCAAGACCGGCGGAGCATTGACCATGTTCTGGCTGATGCCGCAGCTCCGCCTGCCTGCAGACAAGACCGGCCTCCTGGACAACAAGGTCCAGCTCGACAAGGAATCGACCGCGTCGGTGCTGTGGGGCGCCTATGCCACGTCGCCCAAGCTGATGGCCGATACCAAGTTCGATGTCGGGTACTTCCGCTTTGCCGAGCACGATCGTCCCAGCCTGCAAACGCGGGATCGCAATCTGCACACCATCAATCTGCGTCTCTTCCGCAATCCAAGCCCGGGCAAACTTGATTGGGAGGCTGAGCACGCGTTCCAGTTCGGACACATCTCCAGCAGTGCGGTGCCTGGCGCTTCCACGCAGAAAGTGGCGGCATCGTTCACTCACCTCGCTGTCGGCAAGACGTTCGGCGGTTCGTGGGCGCCGCACCTTTCGCTGGAATACGACCACGCATCGGGCAGCCAACCAACCGGCAGTTATGGCCGCTTCGATACCTTGCAGGGCAATGCGCCGCTCGATTTCGCGCCAAGCGGTATCTACAGCGAAGTCAACCGTGCCAACATCACCTCTCCCGGGGTGCGGTTGGAGGTGACGCCGAGCAAGCGCTTTGACGGCTTGCTGGAGTTTCGCTCGCTGTTCGTGCCGAGCGTTACCGATGGCTTTGCTTCGACCAACGTCCGCGACCCCAGCGGCAAGGCACGCAAGTATGCCGGTGAGCAATACGATGTGCGCGGGCGGTACTGGGTCATACCCAAAGTGCTGCGCGCCGAGGTGGACTTGACCTATCTGCGCAAGGGTCCGTTCTTTGCCGATGCCCCCAATGCGCCGCCTGATGGTGACACGAAGTACGGCGCCTTCAGCCTCATCGGCTATTTCTGACGACCTGTTCGGACCGTTTCAACAGCGCCGCGATGCGCGGTTGAAACGGTTCATCCTGCGGTCCCCGACTGCGCGAGCGGTGGCAGAGATCTCATAACGGACTGTGAAGATGATGGGTTCTGCATCCCGCGCACAGGAGATGATGGTGCTTGGCCCAGCCGGGCTGTGCCGGATTGGCGCCGCCATCGCGGCGCTCCTTCCCGCTTGTGCGTTCGCCCAGACGGCCCCCGTGCCCACCGTTGATCAAGCTGCCAGTCCGGCCAGTGAAATCGTCGTCACCGCCAAGCGGCTCGATGAGGCGCGCGATGCCATCCGTCCTTCGCTCGGGGCGAGCGACTACCTGATCAACCGCACCATGCTCGACACTCAGCCGGGAGGTCCCAACCGCAGCCTGGCGCAGGTTCTGCTGCAAGTGCCCGGTGTTGCGCTCGACAGTTATGGGTCGATCCACGTCCGCAACGAGCACGCCAACCTGCAATATCGGCTCAACGGAGTGATCGTGCCGGAAAGCATTTCCGGCTTCGGGGCGACTTTCGATCCGCGCATAGCGGATTCGATCGATCTGCTGACGGGAACGCTTCCGGCGCAGTATGGCTATCGCACTTCGGGCGTGGTCAATATCAAGACAGGCGCGGGCCGGTTCGAGAACGGCGGCGAGATCGGCGTCTATGGTGGCAGCCACGGCACGATCCAGCCCAGCGCCTCGATCAATGGCGCATCCGGCAACATCAGCTATTTCGCCTCGGGCAGCTACCTTCAGAACGATCTCGGGGTCGAAAACACCACCAGCGCGCGCGATGCCATCCATGATCGCACGCGTCAGTACCGCGGCTTCGGTTATCTGTCGGACGTCCTCTCGGACACGAGCCGGATTACGGCCTTTGGCGGCACCTCGATTGGCACCTTCGAGATTCCCAACAATCCCGACCAGCCGGGGCAGTTTACCCTCAATGGCCAGAACGCCTTCGATTCGTCGAAGCTCGATCAGAACCAGCGCGAAATCACGCACTATGGGGTGCTGGCCTATCAGTATGGCGCGGGCGATCTCAATTTCGAGATCGCGCCGTTCGTCCGCTATTCGCAGACGCGCTACCTTCCGGATCCGCGAGGGGGTGATCTGATCCTCGCGGGCGTTGCCGACAGAACCCGGCTTTCGAGCCTGACGGCCGGTCTGCAGGCCGATGGCAGCTACAAGCTTTCGGACCAGCACACGCTGCGCTTCGGGCTGTTCTTGCAGAACGAGCGGACCCGGTTCGATGTCGCCTCGCAAGTCTTTCCGGTTGACGCTGATGGCCATCAGACGTCCGATGCACCGCTGACGATTGCCGACCGCGGCGGGCGCAATGGCCAGCTTTATGGGCTTTACGTTCAGGACGAATGGTCGCTCACGCCTGAGCTCACGCTCAACTACGGCGCGCGCTACGATGCGGTGCGGGCCTATACGCGCGAACAGCAGCTGAGCCCGCGCGTCAATTTCGTCTGGCGACCGGGTAATGGCACCACGTTCCACCTTGGCTATGCCCGCAATTTCACACCGCCGCCGCAGGAACTGATTGCCGCACCGACCCTGGCGTTGTTCACCGGCACGACCAAACAGACCGAGATAACCACCGCAGACCCCGTCCGCGCCGAACGCGAACACTATATCGACGGCGGCATCGAACAGGTCCTCGCCCCCGGCTTCAAGCTGGGGCTCGATGCCTACTACAAGAAGAAGCGCAATCTGCTCGATGAAGGGCAGTTCGGTCCCTCGCTTGTGCTTTCGCCCTTCAACTATGCCACTGGTTTCGCCTGGGGCGTGGAACTGAGCGCCAGCTACATTCACGGGCCGTTCGATCTCTTTGCCAATGTCGCGCGCGGGCAGGAGAAGGGTCGGAATATCGTCTCCAGCCAGTATTTCTTTGCACCGGACGAACTGGCTTACATCTCCAACAACTCGATCTTCACCGACCATTCGCAGCGCTGGACGGCCTCGGGCGGTGCCTCTGCAACCCTTCACGACGGGCTCGGCCGTCTCGTGCCCGCGATGACCTTCGTCTATGGCGATGGCCTGCGTGCAGACGATCCGGCGGGTGTGGTGCCCAATGGCGGCAAGCTGCCGTCCTACTTCACCGTCAACATGGGGATTTCCCAGAAGATCGAGAGCGAAAGCCCGCTCAAGGGGCTGACCCTCCGGCTGGATGTGGTCAACGTTTTCGACAAGATTTACCTGCTGCGTGATGGCTCCGGTGTCGGCGTTGGCGCGCCCCAATTTGGCGCGCGGCGTGGGGTCTTCTTCGGGGTCAACAAGACGTTCTGAGGTTGCTCGATCCGCAACATTACAGATTTGTAATCCCGGAGAAAATGTCGCGGCCACCCACGGGTGCTAAACGATTGTCATGGACGGAATCCCACCTCAGCCTCTGCGCACGCTAGCTGTGGCCCTGGTGTTTCCGCTCGCGATTCTGGCGGTTTGCGGAGCCGCTTTGCTGGCGCTTCATCTTGCCGGTGCGCCCGAGCGCCCTCGACTGGCGGGGCTAACGTTCGAGGCGCAGGGGTCGGACAAAACCGGAAGTTCCGGCAGGCCGGACAGCTGGCTGGTGGTCACCAGTGTAAAGAGCGGCGGACCGGCGGAAACGGCAGGCATCCGGGCTGGTGATGTGATCGAGCGGGTCGATGGGGTCGAGACCCATACCATCCGTGATGTCGGCCGGGCGCTTGCCCCGCACAAGAAGGACCCCGTCAATCTGCAGGTCGCGCGTCCGGGCATCGCGCTCGATGCGCGGTTGCCAAGTGGAGGTGATCGGGACAAATGAGCACGATGTCGAGAAAGGTACTGATCGTCGAAGACGACGCCCGCACGGCGGACTTCATCGCCAAGGGCCTGACCGATGAAGGCTATGTCGTGGACAAGGCCGCCGATGGCCGCGACGGCCTGTTCCACGCGACAGACGGCAGCTACGATGCGATCGTGCTCGACCGGATGCTGCCCGGCATGGACGGCATGGCCGTGCTTGCGGCCATGCGCGCGGCCAAGGTCGAAACCCCGGTCATCATCCTATCGGCGCTGAGCTCGGTTGATGCGCGGGTTGAAGGGCTGACCTCGGGTGCCAATGATTACCTGTCCAAGCCGTTCGCCTTTTCCGAACTTCTGGCTCGCCTGAAGCTGCTTATGGCAAAGGCCTCGGGCAGGGGCGAGATTGAAACCACCCTTTCGCACGGCGATCTGGAAATGAACCTGCTCAACCGGCAAGTGCGCCGCGCGGGCCAGAGGATCGACCTGCAGCCGCGCGAGTTCCGGCTGCTCGAATACCTGCTCCGCCACAAGAACACGGTCGTCACGCGCACTATGATGCTGGAGGGCGTGTGGGAGTATCACTTCGATCCCGGCACCAATGTCGTCGATGTGCATATGAGCCGGCTGCGCCGCAAACTTGAGGACGGCTTTGACAGACCGCTGATCCAGACCATTCGGGGTGCCGGGTACATCCTTGGCGATCCCGATTGACCGGCCGGCCCGATGGGATGAAACGGCGCCTGTTCCACAGCACCAGCATTGCGCGCTTTGTCCTGATCTTCACGCTGGCCCAATGCGTTTCGCTGGGGCTGGGCCTCTACATGATGTACGGCCTTACCAGCCAGACCATCATGGGCGATGCGCGCCGGACAGCAGAATTCGCGCAGAGCAATATCGCTGATGACTTTCGCGACGGAGGGCTGGCGCGGGCCAAAAGCAACATTGCTGAAGAGATCCTTGCCTCGGAAAACCGCGATTACGTCGTGTTCCTGCGCGCGCCGGACGGCACCCGGGTGATCGGCAATCTCGGCGCATGGCCCTCAACCGTGAGCGATACCGAGCGCTGGCGCACGATCAGCCTCTATCGCGAAGGTGGGCGTGCGCCCGAAGAGATGGGCGTGGTCACCATGCGCCTTGGCAAAGGGTATACCTTGCTCACCGGTCAGGTCCTTGAAGGCCAGCTCGCGCTGACGCGGGCGAGCGAGACGGCCATGCTCTATGCGCTGATGGCGAGTCTTGTTCTGGCCGCTGTCATCGCATGGTTCTTCTCGCGCTTCCTCGAAGAACGGATCGACCAGTTTTCCGGCGTGGCGCGGGCAATCGATGCCGGCAATCTCGCCGCTCGGGTTGAGCGGGGCGAGACGGGGGATGCGTTTGACCGGCTCGGGTCGACGATCAACGGCATGCTCCAGCGCATCGAAAGCCTCGTTCGCGAGCTCCGGATGGTGACCGATTCGATGGCCCATGATCTGCGCTCGCCCGTCTCGCGCATGAAGTCGACACTGGAGCGCGGCCTTGGCCGGACGCGCGATCCAGCCGCACAAGCGGTTCTGGGCGAAGCGATCGAGGAGGCGGACGGGCTGCACCGCATGCTCGACACCGCGCTTCAGATCAGCCGGGCCGAAGCGGGGATTGGCCGCGACCAGTTCACGCGGTTCGATCTGGGCAAGGCGCTGGACAATCTGGTCGAAATCTATGGGCCGGTGGCGGAAGACGCGGGTTTCGTGCTGTCTGCCGAAAGCGCGCACGGGCTTATGGTTCTGGGTCACCGCGATCTGCTCATGCAGGCGCTCAGCAACCTGATCGACAATGCGCTGAAATATGCGGACGGGGGCAAGCAGATTGCCGTGAACGATGACGGTCCCGGCATACCGGATGACCGCCTGGAAGAGGCGCTCAAGCGCTTCGGGCGGCTCGACGCGGCCCGCACGCAAAGCGGTTCCGGATTGGGGCTTTCATTGGTTGGCACGATTGCCCATTTGCATGGGGGCGAACTGCAACTCGCCGCCGGCAATCCGGGAGGAGAGCCGCGCGGGCTCGTCGTCATCCTGCGGTTGCCGATCCTCTAGAGCCAGATGACGTCGGGGTGCGTCGTCAGGTTCTGCACCAAGGGCACAATCGCAGGTCGGTTCGGCGTCAATGCAGGCAGAGCATCAAAGCGGGGACGGGTGTGACGGCAAGCTGATGCGCCGCATCCGTCACCGCGATCAGGCCCGGCACGCGGCAGCCCAACTGGCCAGTGTATGCTGCCAGCGAGGCGCAGCCGGCATTGTCCCAAACCCACCTTGATCTGGTTGACATGCTGCCGGGCGGGTTGAACCCGGCCTTTCTCGGTGCACTTGGGACCGCATGACAGAAGGGTGATGCCCAAGTGTGCTGGCGCCGCTCGCCCGGCGGTGATGGCTCTGATGGCGAAAAAATGCGGCATCCGGAGGGGGGAAGCCGGATGCCGCATCAACTGCCGGTGGCCAGTCAGGGGAGGGAGGGAAGCAGCCAGCCGGTAAAGGCGGTTATAAGGATGCCTGCATCACGCAAGGAATACCGACAGGTTAAACTCCTGTAATGCAGCAACCGCGCAACCTGCGATGGCGGGCCTATGCGGCAGTCACCGGTGTTGCTGGCATGCGAGCCTGATAGACAGCCACACAAGCGGCGCGACAACAGCCGGGCGATGCCTGATTTTGGGGATCTCTCCGGACATTTATGGACATGTCCGGAGGAAGCGATGGTGCCCAGAAGAGGACTCGAACCTCCACGCCCTTGCGAGCGCCAGCACCTGAAGCTGGTGCGTCTACCAATTCCGCCATCTGGGCACGGTAGCGAGGAGCAGCAGCGCTCTTCGCCGGGTAGGAGGGCGCCGATAGGGCAGGGTCTGGCGCGAGTCAACCGGGGTTTGCATTTGTCTGGGCGCGGACGTGGTAAGCCATTGAAGTGGGCGGCGCTTGTGTGGCAAGGGCGACCGGCAACCGGACATGGGTCGAACAACGATGAGCAAGGACATGACGCGCGATCTCGATGGGCAGCTGATTGCACTGGTGGGTGGCAGCGGTTTCATCGGTACCCATGTGGCGCAGGCGCTGCTGGCGCGCGGCGCGCGGATTCGCGTCTGCAGCCGCCATCCGGAGCGCGGCTTCCGGGTCAAGACACTCGGCGGGCTGGGCAACGTGCAGCTCGTGGCGGCCGACGTGACCAAGCCGCATACGCTGGAAGTGGCGCTGACGGGCTGCGATGCGGTGGTGAACCTCGTTGGCGTGTTCAAGGGCAAGCTCGACGCGGTGCAGGGTTCGGGCGCCGGGCAGCTGGCGGCGATTGCGCGGGCCAAGGGGGCGAAGGCGTTCGTTCATGTCTCCGCTATCGGGGCCGATGCGAGCTCGCCGGTCGGCTATGCCAGTTCGAAGGCAGCGGGCGAGGCGGCGGTGCTGGCCGCGTTCCCCGAAGCGGTGGTGCTGCGCCCCTCAGTCGTGTTTGGCGAGGATGACGCGTTCATCAACCTGTTTGCTGGGCTGATCGCCAGCGCGCCGGTCATGCCGGTGTTTGCGGCTGATTCGCCGTTTCAGCCGGTGTTCGTGGATGATGTGGCCGATGCCATCGCCAATGCGCTGGCCACACCCGCGCAATTTTCCGGGCAGACGTTCGAACTCGGCGGGCCGGAAGTGATCACCATTGGCGATCTCAACCGCCGCATCGCCAAGGCGGCGGGCCGTTCGCCACGCTTCCTCGATCTTTCCGATGGCATGTCGTCGCTGTTCGTCGCGCTCACCGGCTGGCTGCCGGGCGCGCCGATGAGCCGCGACCAGTGGATCCTGCTGCGCCAGGGCAATGTGGCCAGCGGTACGCTGCCCGGCCTTGCCGAACTGGGTGTGCAGGCGCGGCCGCTAGGGCTGTTCCTCGATCGCTGGATGGTGCGCTTCCGCAAGTCGGGCCGGTTTGGGGCAAAGCCTGGGGCGCCCCAGGCAAGCTGAACATCTGCCCGGAAAGGCGCTAGGCAGGCCTCAGCATCCGGGTGAGCAGGCGGACATAGCCGATGCTGAGGATGACCAGCGTGGCGCTGGTGGCGATGGCCGCGCCCAGCGCGCCATAGCGCGGGATCAGGAACAGGAAGAGGACCAGGCTGGTGGCCGCGCCGACCAGCAGGATGCGCGCGACGCTGCGCGACTGGCCGTGCGCTGCAAAGATCGTCTGGATCGGCAGGAACGGTGCAGTGAGCATCTTGCCCAGCACGAGCACCTGAAAGATCAGCGTGGCATCGGCATATTCCGCGCCGAACAGCAGCACGATCAGCGGCTTGGCAAACAGGATCAGGATCAACCCTGCAGCGAAGGCGACGGCGGCGGATTCCAGCATCACCTTGCGGCACAGCTTGCGCAGGCCCGGCTTGTCGAGACTGGTGCTGTTCAGCAGCTTCGGCCCGTAGAGCATGACCTCCAGCTCCATGAACACCGAGATCGCGAAAGTCAGGCGGATCGCCACGCTGTAGCTGGCGACATCGGCCACACTGGCGAGCGGTGCGATCAGCAGCACGTCGGCGCGGTTGAGGATCAGCGGTGCGCTCTGCGCGATGAAGGCCGGCATGGCCCGCCGCACGGTCGCCAGTGATTTGCGCCGCCCGCCCCACAGGCTGGCGGAGGCCGGCGAAAGGCCGAGCGTGCGCCCAACCGAGAACAGTGCAGCGACAAACGCCACGCCGGATGCAGCGGCAATCAGTGCGGCACTTTGCGCCATTGCAGCGGGCCGAACCACCACGATGGCCGCGATCAGCGCAAGGTTGAACAGCAGCGTATCGTGCAGCAGCGCCACCGCGCGCTGGTTGGAGGCGACCAGTACCGTGCGCGACACCCGGCGCACCGTGCTGGCAACGATGGCAAGCGCGACAGCCAGCATGATCCAGCCCAGTGAGGCATCCTGCAGGATCTCGCCGTAGGTGAGCAGGCCAAGCGTGCTGACGGCGCCGAGCGGCACTGCCACCAGCAGGACAAGCGCCAGAAATTGCCACGCCTCGTTCAGGCGGCCGCGCCGCTTCAGCCGGGGGAAGTGGTAGTTGCCGTAGTATTCAAGGCCGAGCGAGCAGACCGACTGGGCGAGCGTGAGGTAGCCGAGGAGATAGAGCACCCCGCCGGCGTTGTCCTTTGTCATCGTGCGCGTGGCGACAAGGATCACCACGATCTGGATGAGCCGGGCCGCGGCGAACAGGCCCGCATTGCTCAGCATGCGCAGCTTGCCCGAAGCCTTTGCGATCATTGCGCGGCGGCCATCGACTGGAAGTAGGCGTGAAGACCGGTCGCAGCCTTTGCGAAGGCGGTTTCCACGGTGTGGCGGCTTTCCTCGGGCGACTGGAGCAGCGCGCCGAGCACGCGGGCATCGTCAGCGGGATCATGGGCGACAAGACTGCCCAGCCCGGCTGCAGCAAAGGCTGCCGAGACTTTCCCGTCTGCCGCCGAAAGGCAAGCCAGCGGCAAGGCGCCGTTGGCCGCACCGATCAGCAGGGCGTGGAGCCGGTTGCTGCAGATCACCGCGCCCTGATGATAGAGTTCACGCATCACTGGCAGCGTAGTGCGGCCCGGCGCGGTCTGGAATACCTCGACGTCGCAGGCGGCGGCGAGCTTGCGGGCGAGCGCCTCATCGCTGGAGACCTGCCAGCAGAAGCCGGGGACCAGACCGGCCGCGCGCGCTGCAGCAATCAGCGGCGCGAGGCGCGCAACGAGCGCATCGAAGGGCAGTTCGGCGCGCTCGCGGAAGGTCATCATGAAGCGCCGCCCGGCATGGTGGGACAACGGCTGGAGAAAGGCGAGATCGGGGACGATGCGGGGGGCGACGCCGACCGCTTGCAGTCGCGCCTGCGAGGCTTCATCGCGCACCGAAAGCAGGTCGGGGCGCTTTGCTGCGCCGCGCAGCAGAAAGCGGTCTGCGCCGCCCACGGCGGGCCAGGAAGCACCGACTTGCGCGATGAACAGGCGCGGGAGGAGCCGTGTCAACAACCCGATCACGAGCCGCTGCGGGCTGCGCGAGGGCAGGTTGTCTCCCGGTGAGAGGAGGAAGACCACCGGTTGGCCCCCGGCAACGAGGCGCAAGGTGCGCAAGATCAGGCCGGGGCGGCTGGGGACAAACTCCGCCGCAACTCCGCGCGCAGAAAGCTCTGCCTTAAATTCGGCAAGATAATCGTCTGGTACGCCCGCAGCATCGCAGATCACCTGGCACTGCGCAGCAAGGCTGGAAACGAGCAGGATATTGATCAGGAGGTCGCCAAGGTTCGTGTACTGGGTCCGTAGCGAAACGATCGCATGCATGCCTGACCTGCTCTTTGCCGGCGCACGGCATGCACCACAATGCCGCGCGTTGCAATGCAGCATAAGTGATCCTGACTATGTGCCCGGTACTGGCCCGGCAGCCTGACCGTCGCCACCCACTTGTCAGTTCGTGCATTCGCGGACAAGCTGGCGGCAAAAGAACGACAGGAGAGGATAAAGATGCACCCAGTGGCACGCAGCCAGACGCGGCGGTTTACCTTTGCGGCAGTGGCGGTTCTGGCGCTGTGCCGGATCGCACCGGTATTGGCGCAAAGCGCCGCACCTGCTGATCCCGCGCTGGCGCCGAAAACGGCGAGTGCAGCGACCGTGGCAGCGCAGCAGGCGGCGGCGGCCGCATTGCCGCAGGACGATGGGCGCGACGCGGCGTTTGCGGCGCAAGGGTTTGTGGCAAGCGCTGCCGATCCGGTGATCCGCGATGGGGCGGGCAGGCCGGTGTGGAACATGGCCGCTTACGACTGGGTGCAAGGTCCTGCGCCTGCCAGCGTTAACCCCTCGCTGTGGCGCGAAGTAGGCTTGCTGAAGAAGCATGGCCTGTTCGCTGTGGCGGACGGGGTGTGGCAGGTGCGCGGGTTCGATGCTGCCAACATGACGGTGATCCGGGGGCAGACCGGCTGGGTGCTGGTCGATCCGCTGACGACGCGCGAAACGGCGGCGGCAGCGCTGGCGCTGGTCAATGCACAATTGGGCGCGCGGCCGGTTTCGGCGGTGATCTACAGCCACAGCCATGCCGACCATTTCGGCGGGGTGCGCGGCGTTGTTGCCGAGGCGGACGCGGCGGCGGGCAAGGTGCAAGTGCTGGCCCCAGCGCACTTCATCGAGGAAGCGGCGAGCGAAAACATTCTGGCGGGGGCGGCGATGGGCCGCCGCGCGCAGTACCAGTTTGGCGGGGGTCTGACGCCTGGCGCCCAAGGGCAGATGGGCAGCGGCATCGGGATTGCCGTTTCATCGGGCACGATCACGCTGATCACGCCGACCGACACCATCAGCCGCACCGGCGAGACGCGTAACGTGGACGGCGTGGCAATGGAGTTCCAGATCGTTTCGGGCAGCGAGGCGCCCAGCGAGCTCAACGTCTATCTGCCGGGGCCGAAAGTGCTGCTTTCGGCGGAAATGAGCACTTGCACGCTGCACAACATCCTCACCCCGCGCGGGGCCAAGGTGCGCGACACCCGGGCCTGGGCAGGCTACCTCGACGAGGCGCTGCGGCTTTATGGCACGCGCAGCGACGTGATCATCTCCAGCCATTGCTGGCCGCGCTTCGGACAGGCCGAAGTGAGCCATATGCTGGGGAGCCAGCGCGACAACTACCGCGTGCTGCACGATCAGACGCTACGGTTGATGAACCGGGGTGAGACTCCTGCAGAGATCGCCGAGGCTTTGGTGCAGCCCGCGGCGCTGGCGGCAGACTGGTTCAACCACGGCTACTACGGCACGTACAATCACAACGCGAAGGCGGTCTACCAGTTCTACCTCGGCTGGTATGATGCGGTGCCGGCGAACCTGAACCCATGGCCTGCGGCGGAGCGGGCGAAGCGGCTGGTGGCAGCCATCGGCGGGGCGGCGAAAGTGCTGGCGCAGGGCCGGGCGGCCATGAAGGCGGGCGATTACCGCTGGGCCTCCGAGCTGCTCAGCGCGGCAGTGTTTGCAGATCCTGCGAACAAGGCGGCGAAGGCCTTGCTGGCCGACAGCTATGAGCAGCAGGGCTATCAGGCGGAAAGCGCGATCTGGCGCAACCAGTTCCTCGCCGCCGCGAGCGAACTGCGCAACGGGCGGATTTCCTCTGCGATTTCGAGCCAGAACCAGGACATGATCGCAGCGGTACCGACACAGCTGCTGCTCGATTCGGTGGCAACCCGGCTCGATCCGGCAAAGCTGGCGGGGCGGCGCATGGCGATCAACCTCGTGATGCCCGAACGCGGCGAGACGGCGGGCGTGGAGCTGACCGGCACGGCCATGCTGGCGCGAATGGGGGCGGCGAGCAGCGCGGCGGCCACGCTGACTGCTCCGCGCCGGATGCTGCTGGGGCTGCTGTTCCTGAAACTGCCATTGGCCCAGCTGGAAGCGGCAGGGCTGAAAGTGGAAGGGGACCGGGCAGCGGTCGAGGCATGGCTGGCGGCGCTCGATCCGATGCCGGGGGCGTTCAATATCGCCGAGCCCTGAGCGCGCTGTACCGGGCGGTCAGACCAGCTTTTCCAGTAGGATGGCCGCCCACACCAGCAGGGTGAGCGCGCCGCCAGCGATCGTCCAGCGGATGGCGAGGCGCAAGTGCCGCGCCTGCGCATCGATGGAGTGCACGAAGCTGGCGAACAGGCGCTGGCGCAGCGCGGCATCGCCTTCGAGGCCCTCGGCATCGAACTCCTCGCCCAGCAGCATCGCGCGCAGCGCGAGGAAGCAGGAGACGATCAGCGGAGCAAGGCCGATGAGGCTGGCGATGACCAGCACCGGCTGGGTGGCGGCATCGACTGAAAGCGGCGCGCCGGGGCTGGCCGAGATCGGATGCGTGCCGATGGTGATCATCAGCGCGTTGAAGCCCAGCATCGCGCCCAGCCGCACCGATAGATCGAGATCGCGGTTCTCAAGGAATTCGAGATCGGCAATGAAGCCGGGATCCGGCGGATCGCAGCGCATCTCGCGAAACGCGCGCAGGCGGGATCGGAAGGACGTGGGCTTCATGACAGGGGAGAGGGTAATGCGGTTTGGGCGAGGTGCAAGGGGGGCTAGCCC
>JBIPOH010000368.1:0-3494 GCA_044379435.1 Novosphingobium sp. | reverse complement strand
CCCCGGCCTTGGCATAGCGCGCGGCCAGTGTTTCGATCACTTGGGTGCCGTCGACTGGCTCCAGTCGCTGCACACCGCTCGCACCATAGCGGGAAAGCCGCGCAAGCAGGGCATTGAGCTTGTCCGCCGCGTTGGTCAGCGTCACCAGCATGTCCTTGCGGAAGGCCGGATTATCGGCATGGCGTTCGGTGTTGCGCGCTAGCAGTGCGAGCTGGCTGGCCAGGTTCTTGATGTCGTGCATCACGAAGGCAATGCGGCGGTTGAACTCGTCGAACCGGCTCGCCTCCAGCAGCGCGCTCTGGCCATTGTGCTCGGCGATATAGCTCGCCAGCTGCTGGCCGACGACGCGCAGGAGGTCGAAATCCTCCCAATCGAGCTTGCGCGCCAGCAGCGGGCGGCTCAGCACGACGAGGCCGACCAGCCGGTCGAAATGGAGCAGCGGCACGACAGCCCAGGCGCCGTGTTCCTCCACCAGCCAGCGCGGCATCAGCGCCGCCTCGCCCTGGTGGTCGGTCCCGGCGCGCACTTCATCGAGATCGACGATGAACCCGCGCGCCTCGAAGAACTGCGCCGTTGCGGCCGGCATCGCCTCTGCCGGAACCTCCATCGTAGGCCACTGCCAGCGCGCCGCCAGCACAAGATCGCCGCCCTCGCCCGGGATCAGCATCACGCCCGAGGCGCTGTCGGTGATGTCGGCCAGCGCCTGCACCACCCGCGCGTGCAGCGGCAGCGCATTGGGCCCGGCACGGCCGATGGTGCGGGTGAAGCGCTGCCATTCGGCGCGGTAATCATAGCGGTGCTGGAAGAAATGCTTGGCCAGCATCACATTGAGCCAGCCGCGCAGACGCCCCGATGGCACGAGCGCAAGGATCACCACGGTGGTCGCAAAAGCAAAGCCGAGCTGGGCCAGCTGGCTGACATCGCCGCCTAGCCATGCGACCGACTGCGCCGCTGCCACCATGATGATGAGATAGCCGCCGATCACCAGCAACGAGAGCGACTGGAACGCGACCGACCGGCTGGGCGAAAAGCGCAAGGCAAGGCCGCTGCGCATCGCGCCCACGGCCACCAGCAGCAAGGCGCCGATCTGGACCAGTCCGCGCAGCGCGACCATCTCCAGCGGCACCATGTGACCGAGATAGGCGATGGTGTAGAAATTGAGATCGTAGCCCCACATCAGCGCGAGTGCGAGCGCGGTCCAGCGCACGGCATCGCGCTGCCCGCTGAGCGCGCCGACATAGAGGTTGTGCACCAGCACCAGCGCACCCGTCGTCAGCAGCAGGCGGAACATGACCGAAAGCTGGAAGATCATCGCCGTGGCCGGCCCGATCAGCGCAAAGCGGATGGCCAGCAGCACCAGCACCAGCTGCAACAGCTCGACCATCGCCAGCACTGCCAGCACCGGGCGGACCTGAACCACGCTGGTGTGGCGGTTGTCGCGCGCAAACAGCGAATGCACCACGACCAGCCAGCCCAGATTGCGCGCAACCTCGAACACCTGCGTCACCGCAGCCTCGGGGCCAAGCGAGGAGGTAACCAGCGCCCAGCCCGTGGTCAGCGCCAGCGCTGCGATCAGCGCGCGGCTGCTCTCCTTGCCGCGGCGCTGCCGCTCGGCCAGCCACACGGTCAGCAGCATCGCCGCAAACGCTGCGGCGAGGTAGCTCCACTGGCTCAGGCCGGTCCATCCCAGCGGGCTGTGCATCTGCCTTCAGCCGCTCAGCGCGCACCCTCGTTCCAGAGCACCACGCGCAGCGTCTGGAGGAGGATCAGCAGGTCGAGGAACGGGCTGTAGTTCTTGGCGTAATAGAGATCGTATTCGAGCTTGTGGCGCGAATCCTCGATCGAGGCACCATAAGGGTAGTTGATCTGCGCCCAGCCGGTGATGCCCGGCTTCACCATGTGCCGCTCGGCGTAATAGGGCAGCTTTTCTTCCAGATCCGAGACGAATTCCGGCCGTTCCGGGCGCGGGCCGACAAAGCTCATCTCGCCTTTCAGCACGGTCCACGCTTGCGGCAGTTCGTCGATGCGCAGCTTGCGGATCAGCTTGCCGATGCGAGTCACGCGCGGGTCGTCCTTGGCCGCCCACTGCGCGCCGCCAGCTTCCGCATCGGTGCGCATCGAACGCAGCTTCACGAGGCTGAAGCTCTGGCCATAGAGCCCGACGCGGGTCTGGCGGAAGAAGGCGGGGCCGCGGCTGTCGAGCTTTACCAGCGCGGCAAACAGCGCGATCACCGGAGCCGTGAGCAAGAGCAGCACCAGGCTCGCGCAGATATCGAACACGCGCTTGAACGCGCTCGAAATCATCCGGCCCGAGGAAAACCCGTCGGAGAAAATCAGCCAACTGGGATTGACCGTGTCGAGATCGACGCGGCCCGTCTCGCGCTCCATGAACGTCGAGAAATCATTGACATGGACCCCGGTGGTCTTGATCCGCAGCAGGTCCTTCAGCGGCAGCGCGTTGCGCCGCTCCTCCAGCGCCAGCACCACTTCGCTCACCCCGAGGTTCTCGACATAGCGCGTAAGATTGTGGATCGCGTTGCGGTTGATTGCTTCCTGAATCACCGGGGCGCTGTCGCTCATGCCCACGAAGCCGACGATGACGAAGCCCGCTTCCATCCGCTCGCCAAGCTGGCGAAGCCGTTCGGCCCGGTCGCCTGCGCCCAGCACCAGCACGCGCCGCCGAAACACCGCCGTGCCGAGCAGGCCGCCCACGAAAATGCGGATGAACACCAGCAGCGCCATCGCGATGAACATCGCGTAGAACAGATTGGACCGCCACAGCGTGCGCCCCGGCAGCATGAAATAGACGACCGAGAGCGCGATGATACCCAGGCTGATCGCCACCAGCAGGCGCGCGGTGGCATAGCGCATCGAACGCAGCGCGTCCGAACCATAGACGCCCACCGCAATCATCGCGGTCTGCACGAGCCCGGCAAAGATCAGCAGCGGAATCCAGCGGTCCGCCACTTCGCCGCCATCGATGCCGATCTGGTGCGCTCGCACCGTCCAGCCCAGTTCGCCAGAAACGATCAGCAGCACGAAATCGAGCAGTGCCAGCAGGAACACCGCGTTGGGGATATAGAGCTTGAACAGGCGGATCATTCTCGGAGCATAAGCCCCAATGCGTAAACCGTCGGTAAATTTGACACTCGCCGCGCTGGGTCAATTGGCCCACAAACAAGGAAAATCGGCCAGCCTTGTCCAGCGCGGGGGTGATTTGTCGGCCGCTTTTACAGCTCTGGTCAGTTGGGGCGCGCGACCTTGTCCGCAGCCTGTTCTGCCGCATCGCCCGCCTTTGATGCAGCCTTGCCCACCTCGTCGGCAGCTGCGGCGATGGCGCCATCCTTGCGCGCGCTGCTGTTCGACTGGTTGGCCAGGACCAATGCGCCGATGATCACCGCGATGACGAGGACGACTGCAATCAGCCAGCCGGGCCCGCCGCCGGATGGGCGCTCCACTTCGATGAAATGTTCATTGACCATTATGATGTCCTT
>JBIPOH010000369.1:0-3494 GCA_044379435.1 Novosphingobium sp. | reverse complement strand
GATCTGGTAATTGGCGGACTTGCGGCGGATATCCTCGTCCGCCGGAATTGCGCAGAGCACTGGAATGTCGACCGCTTCGGCGAAAGCCTTGGCCTCGCCAGTGCCATCGTCCTTGTTCACGATCATGCCGGCCACGCCGACATTGCCGCCCATCGAGCGGAAGTATTCGACCGCCTTGCAGACGTTGTTCGCCACATAGAGCGATTGCAGGTCGTTCGAGCCAACGACGATGACCTTCTGGCACATGTCGCGGGCGATCGGCAGGCCGAAGCCGCCGCACACCACGTCGCCCAGGAAATCGAGCAGCACGTAATCGAAGCCCCACTCGTGGAAGCCCAGTTTTTCGAGCAGTTCGAAGCCGTGGATGATGCCGCGTCCGCCGCAGCCCCGGCCCACTTCCGGCCCGCCCAGTTCCATCGCAAACACGCCGTCGCGCTGGAAGCACACGTCCTCGATCTTCACATCTTCCCCGGCGAGCTTCTTGCGCGCCGAAGTTTCGATGATCGTGGGGCAGCTTTTGCCGCCGAAAAGGAGCGAGGTGGTATCAGACTTGGGATCGCAGCCGATCAGCAGCACGCGCTTGCCCTGCTGCGCCATCATGTAGCTGAGGTTGGACAGGGCAAAGCTCTTGCCCGAGCCGCCCTTGCCGTAGATCGCGATGATCTGCGTTTCCTTGGTCACTTCGGTCGGCACGATCGCATCGGGTTCGATCGCTGCCTCGTCGCGAAGTGCCTGAACGCGCCCAGAAACTTGGGCGGCGGATGCTTCAAGAGTCGTCATGCGCAATCGCTCCAATCGAGAACCATCTTCAGGCAGTTGCGGTCGGTGAAGGCCGCAGGATACGCTTCGGCCGCTTCGCTCGCGGGGCGCACATCGGTGACGAGCCCGCTCAGATCGAGGCGGCCCGAGCGGATGAGATCGCGGGTGCGGGCCAGATCGTCCGGCGCCCATTCGGCCGCCACGCGGATGCGTGCTTCGGCCCGGAAGGCAGTGGGGAAGGCGAAGTTCAGCCGTTCGGCATAAAATCCGGCCAGATTGATCTCGCCGCCCCGGGCAAGGCGCCCCATCAGCGTATCGAGAATGTTCGAATCGCCGCTGGCATCGCAGATCGAGCGATAGTCGCGGCGGGGATCCTCATCGGGCGTGAGCACGGTGTAGCCGACGGCGCCGCCGGTGCGTTGCGGGTCGGTTTCCCAAACGGTTGGCGTACCGCCGCCCAGCGCCATCGTCATGCGCGCCAGCAGGCGGCCGAGCACGCCGTGCCCAACAATGAGATCGGGCAGGGTGCCGCCATCAAGCGCATGGAGCGCGGTTGCGGCAAGGGCAAAGAGAACGCCGTCTGCCTTGAGCGACTCGTCGATGGTTAATGCGCGAGAGGCTGGCAGCACGAGGCGGCGGGCCGAGCCGCCGAACAGGCCGCGGGCATCGCGAAAGCAGCTCGCGCCGGGCACGAACACCCAGTCACCGATTCGCGACCATGCGTCCCGACCAGCGTCGATCACGCGGCCAACCGATTCGTAGCCAGGCACCAGCGGGTAGCCCATGCCCGGAAACATGGGCATTTTGCCCGTCCAGAGCAGCTTTTCAGTGCCAGTGCTGATGCCGCTCCAGCGGACTTCGACGACCACGTCGGTTCCGGTCGGCGCGTCGAGCGCGAGGGGCCTGAGAGCCAATTGCTCAGGTGCCTCCATGATGAGCGCTAGTGCTTCCACGACCATTTTCCCCTCAGCCCGGGCCGGACGGCATGCCGTTCGGTCTAGGGGGCTTTCCGAGTGTCAGCTTACATTGTCATGACAAGGTGTCAACTCGACACTACACTTTTATGCGGCTTGGCCCTGCGATAAACGGTGCATCAGCGCCGATGATCCGTTTGCGTGGAGCGACTTAGACGCGTGCAACAATCGCACCGCAAACGAGCGGAAGATGGGTGGGAATTTCCTTCCAGCTGGCGAATCCGGCGCTGCGCAGCATGGCGCCCAGCTCTGCCGGGCGGCGCGGACGGCCCGAGCCCATCGCCCAAAGGTAGAATCCGAAATAGGCATCCCCCATCGCACCGCCGCCGGGTGCGCCGGCCATCGGTTCGCCGATCAGCAGCGTCCCGCCAGGAGGCAGCGCCGCGCGTACCGCCCGCAAAATGCGCAGCGCAGGCTCATCATCATGGTCGTGCAGGATGCGGATCAGGGTGATCAGATCATGACCCGCAGGCAGCGGATCGTGCAGGAAGCTGCCCTTGTGCAGGGCCAGCCGGGGCGCAATCAGCGCATCGCGGCCCAGCGTGGCCTCCGCCCCCGCCACCACGTCGGGCAGATCGAACAGCCCGAGTCGCAGCCCCGGCGCAGCCGTGCCCACCGCGCGCACGAACGCCCCCGTGCCCCCGCCGACATCGAGCATGGCGGTGTGCCGTCCAAATTTGTAGGCCGCGATCAGCTGCTCGCTCACCATGGCCTGCGATGCGGCCATCAGCGCGGAATAGGCCGTCGCAGCCGGCACGTTGTCAGCATCGCCCTGCCGCCCGGGCGGCACCGCGCCAGTGGCGCTGGCCCGCGCATAAGTCCAGAAATCCGAAAGCGCGGTGGGCTCCTTGCGGTCTGCCCGCAGCAGCGCCAGCGGATCGGCCAGATCGGCATAGAGCAGCGCATGGTGGCGGATCATGGCGCGCGCGCCGGGATTGCACTGCAGCGCAGCGCCATCCATCCCCAGCGTCCAGCGCCCGCCCGGCAGCGATTCGGCAATGCCGAGCGAGGCTGCGGCGCGCAGCAGGCGCTCTGCCGCCTCGGTGCCGAGCCCCGCGCGGTTGGCCGCTGTCGCCGTATTGCAGGCACCTTCGGCCAGGAGATCGAGCAGCCCGCCTTCCACGCAGGCCGCCAGCACTTGCGCATAGGCAAAGCCCGCCACCAGATCGAAGGCTCGCTGCGCGCGGGAGCGCACGATCGGCCGTGTCAGCGGGAAAGCCGCGGCCCATTGCTGAAACCGGGGGCTGGTGAGCAGGCGGTTGCGCAAGCCGATCCAGCGCTCCCTGAGCCCTGCCTTTTGGGGCAAATCCAGATTGGGTGACATGTTCATATGTCAATTACATTGGACATTTACGGCCAATGCGTCAATCATCGCTGCGTGCCGCGTTGTTTTGTGCGGCGAAGGAGATGGAGCCATGTGGCGCGGCGATGATCGCACGGGCAGCCCGTTCGGGGTGAGGAACAACGCGGCCGCAGAGGCATCTGCCCTCGGTTCCGAGGAACTTGCGGCCGGTATTCCTGCCAGCGAATGGCCGCCGTTGTGGACGGGCCTTGCGCGGATGAGCGGCGCGCTGCCTCCGGCTGCGTCAGACCGCCCCGACCCTTGGGCGCTGCTGCAGAGGGGCGAGGAAGACCGCCTCGTGCGCGCACCGGGTGCGCGCGACAGCGATGCGCATCCCCGCTTCGATGCGCCGGTCCCGCCGGGCGGCTACAGCTGGTGGTATGTCGATGCGCTGAGCGATGACGGGCAGCATGGCCTCA
>JBIPOH010000074.1:0-12047 GCA_044379435.1 Novosphingobium sp. | reverse complement strand
TCAGGAAGCCTTGAGATATCGACATATGCCTGCGTCTTCCTTCCTCGCACTGAGCCATTTTGCCTCAAACCTCGAAGGCGCGGTTAATAGGTCCTGACCCTAGTCTTGTCGAAGGCGGTAGCAGTCAGCCGCCGACCCGGATCGTGCCCAGCGAGGAGAGCAGGCCGAACGCCTCCAAAAGCCACAGCATCACCGCGACAACCACGACCGCGTTGAGGACGGATTTGATCTTGCCGTCCATCGGCAGATACGTGTTGATCAGCCAGAGGATGACCCCGACCACTAACAGAGCGATGATGAGATTGATCGGCGACACGTAGTGATACCCTTGCAAGGGGGCCCTGCGCGATCAGGGCCTGCGGTGTTGGGCAAGAGCGTGCCGGAACCTTGCCGCAGCATAAGTTCTGGCACGTTCCCGTGTGTCTCGGCCCGATCTTGCAGGAGGGGAGGCATCACCGAGCCGAGACGCAGTTAATGTTGCGGACGCCCTGCGATATTGGCCTGGGCGGGGTTCTGGATCGTGGCGGTGACACCGGGAATATCGATGCCGGTGTCACCGCTGCTCCTGGGCCCGGACCAGCTCTGCTGTCGATCGGGCAGCCTTGGCATGGTGGCTTGATCGGGAAACCGATGCGGCTCCGCAATAGACTGCGGGCCCAGCATCGGGCGATGCTGCTGATCCCCGCGCTGTTCGCGGTTCGGGCCGCGATCGTGATCGGCGCCTTCGTTGCGGCGTTGCACGCGTTCGCCCCATTCTGGGCTGTAGGCGTTGTCGGATTGCGACTGCCACCGCTGGCGCTGGCCATAGAAGGATCCGCCGCGATAGTGGTTTTCCCAGTAGGGGCCGAACGTGAAAGTGGTCACGCCGACGTCCATGTTGGCGCCGATGCCTCGGCGACGGCCATCGTGGCGCACGCGCAGGGCATTGCCCGCGATCCAACCGCGGGTGCTCCGGTAGGTCACGTCGCACCAGGTCCAATCGCGCAGACAGCCCAGCACCCTCACCGGAGTGCTGCGGCGAAGCGTGCGCACGCTGGGATAATCGCGCAGCGGCCCTGAATAGAGCCGTGCCGGGCCCGAGACGGACTGCGCCGAGGCGGCGGCAAGTGGCACGGCAATGGCGACAAGCGCCGCAAGGGTGACGATCGAGCGCATGAAAGGGCTCCTCCTGCTTGGACAAGAATGACTGAAAGCAGACGATCTTCGCCCGCAGATTCTAAATTCGGCCGGTCAGCAGGAGGATCACCACCACGATGAGAACGATCCCGATCACACCGACACCGCCATTGCCGAAGCCGTATCCATATCCGCGCAGCCGGCCGCTGAAGCCGCCCAGAAGAAAGACGACGAGGACGATTACGAGTATCAGGCCCAAGGACATGAAAGACCTCCGGTTTGGTCCGACTGGTCCGCTGTTTCGGGGACCACACGGGTAGGGGAATGCAAGGCGGTTGTTGGCGCCTCAGCGGCAGCGCAGGTCGCGCATGCGGTCTGTTTCGCGGTCGACCAGAAGGCCGGTGGCGGCAAGACCAAAGAGGATCGGGCGCATGATGTTTTGTCCTAGCAAGACGAACCGGAGCGGGTCGGGCCTGTCGAAGCTAGGGCTTGGGGGGGGGGCGCATAACAGGATCGGAATGTACCCAGTCAGCTGCTGCGCTCCTTAATGGCGATACTCGGGCGCCAGACAGCGTGTCAGCGTAGTTTCCGATGGCAGACACGGCGCTGCTGGGGGGCCACTTGGGCCATGTCCCGCGCAATGGGAAACCGCAGCCGTGGCAGATCCCTCCACCTCCATCTTGCTTAACCCAAGCGTCGCCGCGCCATCCCTGAGCCGAGACGCGGGGAACATCATCGGTCCGCGGTGCGTTTGGTCATCAGGCGATCTCAGGCATCAAGTGCCTCGCCATAAAGGAAAAACGCCCATGCGCTGGATTTCAGGACTGATCACACTCGCCGGCCTTTACGGGCTCTATCGCGTGTTCCGGCAATTCGAACCGGGCCTGGGTCAACCGGCTCTCGCGACCTCGCCCGCCGCCTTTGCGGACAAGGAAGCGGTGCCAGAGAACTTGACCCAGGTGCGCAATTCCGGCCCGGATGCGACCGCGACGGCTCAGCAGGCATGGGATGCAGTCGACGAGGCGTCCGATGAGAGCTTTCCGGCGAGCGACCCGGGCGCGAAGTACTGACCGCAGCTTTGCCCAGGCGCTGCCGCTTGCGGAAGGAGGCTGGTTCCCGCAGGAGCCGGCCTGTTTCGCGGCGACCTCACGGCGCAGCGGCACGACCGGCAAGCAATCGGCTGAGAATCCCCTCTGCCGCAGCCATGAAAACGGGCAGGTTGGAAGAAAGCCGGCCACGACCCCCGAAAAAAGGGACGCCGTGGTCGAACTATCGCGCAGACGGCTTATTGAGGGGGCGTTTTCGGCAGCTTCGCTAGCGCTTCGCGATGCTGCTGCCACGGCAATCGACGCTGCGACAGGCCTTGTGGGTCCCTCCGCAGACAAGGACCTCGGTTGGAAGGTTGCATGGCCCCTAGGCTGCCTACTCGGCTTTGTCCGTGGCGATCCTGGCCAGCAGGTCGAGCAATTCCCGGGGGACCGGTTCCTGCATCACGGCATTGTAGTAGTCGCGGATATCTTTGCTCCACCCCGCATCGGGCCGTGGTCCAGTGTTCGCACCAAGGGTAACATTGGGCGCAGCACGGGAAGCTGCCTTCTCATCCGGCCCGGGAATCGCATCAAAGGATGGAGCTTTTGCCACAAGTTGTATCCTACCGAGCGTGATGCCCCTCGTCAGCGGGCTCTTCCTGCGTCTGCCGCTCGATTGCAAAAGCATAGTCCCTCCCCGGATCAGATCATTTTTGTGGTTCATTCCCGCCGCCCGCACTCGGTCGCCCGGGACGCCTTACTGCCGGCCATGCGAGCCGAAAAACAACGCCTGGCTGATAGCTGTGCGAACGGTCTCGTTGCGAAACGGCTTGCCGATCAAGAACGCCGGCTCCGGCCGCTCGCCTGTCAGCAACATCTCGGGAAAGGCCGTGATGAAGATGACGGGGATGTCGCTCAGCTCTGCAATCGCGTCGACAGCATCGATACCGGAACTGCCATCGGCCAATTGCACATCGCTGAGCACCAGATTGGGCTGCTCGCGCGCGAACAGGATTCCGGCCTGCGCGGCGGTGGTCGCATTGGCAACGACGCGGTGGCCGGCTTCGGCGACGATGCTTTCAAGATGGCTGGCGATCAGCCCTTCGTCCTCGATCACGAGGACGCGCACCGGTTCGTCCAGCCCAAGCTCTGCAACGGCCTGCTGAACGAGCTCTTCCGCCTCGCTTTCGGGCAGGCCTAGGATGGACCCGGTCTGCGCAATGGAAAAGCCTTCAAGCTCATGCAGCAGCAGCGCCTGGCGGACCAAGCTGGGCATACGGGCGATCTGCGAGCCGTGTTCGCAGACCTCGCTTTGGGAAGGAGGCCCGTCCACCGCCGTCCACAGGTGAGTGAACGCGCGAAACAGCGCGATTGTGCCATCGCGGATCTCGGCGCCGACCGCCGGATCGTGGAGCGAGGATTCGAGAAGTTCACGCACCACTGCATCCCCTGCCGATTGGCGGCCAGTGAGCGAGCGAGCGTAGCGCCTCAGGTAGGGTAGTGTCCGCGCGAGGTCGGTTTCCGCTTGATCGCGGGTCGCCGGCTCTCCTCCGGCCAGCTTTGAAGGATAGGATAATGTACCCATGCGAAGTCCTGTGTGGCCATGCCTGGATGCCGAACCGGATCCTGGCGTGAAGTGATGCTGTGACAAGCGGCCAAGCGCGCGCTTGTTCCGGCAGGATGGCAAATAATCAGCGCCAGAGTGCCTTCGGCACAGCCATTGCCATGCTTCGCCGCAAGCACGGCCCGACCGGCGACAGGCCTTGCGGCAGCGCTGCCATCCGGCAGGGCTGCAATCCAGAACCCTATTGCGAGGCTGACTTTGGCCCCGGGGGGGCACCCGGTTGCCGGCGAATCTCGGTGCAGAGTCCGGGCCCGTGGCTCGATTGCTCCAGCTGGGCGCCAAGGAAGTGGACCATCGATCGAATGATCTGCGAGCCGAGCCCCGTACCCGAGGGCGTCATGCTCATGCCCATGCCGACACCGTCGTCTTCCACGCGCAGTCGATAGCCGTCGGTCCCGTCGGTGCGGAACGTGATCCGGACCTGGCCGGGTTCGTCCTTTGCATAGGCGTACTTGCAGGCGTTGCTGACCAGTTCGTTGATCAGGATGCCGAAGGTGATCGCGGTGGCGGCAGGCAATGGCGCGTTCTCAGCCTCGACACATATCTCGCGCCGGACACTGTGGGTCGAGTATGTGCGCGAGAGGTCGCGCGCCATTCCCTCGATGTAGTCCGCCATTTTGACCTCATGAATGCTGGGGCCGGAATAGAGCTGCTGGTGGATGCGGGCGATCGCCTGGATCCGGCTCTGGACGTCCTGCAGCATCGCCTTGGCCTCCGCTCCGTGTGCACGGCGGCCTTGGAGATGCACGAGAGTGGAGACCATCTGCAGGCTGTTTGCCACGCGGTGGTTTACCTCGTGGAGCAATGCGGCGAGTTGCTTGTTGGTCTCGCGCAGCTCGTGTTCGGCAAGGTCCTTCAGCTTGCGCAGGCGCAAGGTCTCGAGCGCCTGGTAGAGCGTGCTCCTCAGCAGTTCGAAGAAGTCGTCCGGTGCCGACTTGACGACATAATCCACCGCACCCGCCTTGAGCGCATCGACCGCGATGGCGCTGTCGTCCGACCCTGTAACATAGATGACAGCAGGCGGCGAAGGCAGGGCCATTAGCTGTTCCAGTGTCTCCAAGCCGCCCATGCCGGGCACGGCATGATCGAGCACGACGAGATCGAACGGCTGCTGGCGGGCAAGGCACAGCCCCTCAGGGCCCGAGAGCACACAGATCAGCGTGCAGCCCATGCGTTCGAGATGACGTTTGGTGAGCCGGCAAAGGCCATCGTCATCGTCGATGTAAAGAATGTTCGAGTCAGACAGCGGCATCGGCCACCCATGTGCGTCGGGTCCGTTGGTTCATGATGTGAGGTCCGCTGTTTCATCCGGGAAGCGAGGGGCAGGGATAGGATGAAATTCGACCCTGCGCCGGGTTCGGATTCTACGCTGACCGGGCCGCC
The DNA here is from genome assembly GCA_044379435.1 of Novosphingobium sp. Taxonomy (GTDB): domain Bacteria; phylum Pseudomonadota; class Alphaproteobacteria; order Sphingomonadales; family Sphingomonadaceae; genus Novosphingobium. Next base: position 6,896 of record JBIPOH010000074.1, on the reverse strand, counting down.
GAGCCAGCAGGCTGCGCCCAAGCGTGCACCCCTCGCGTACCAGCTGGCCCAGGTTAAGTTCCCGCCGGCCACTCCGGTTGATGCGCCACTGCCCGGCGCTGCGCGGAATCCTGAAAATGCAGCCATCGGCATGGGAATCCGGAACTTTGGGCTGGCTGGCCGCATTAACGGTCATGCCCTGCCCGTTGCGCGCTGCTCCGGGCTCCCATGATCGGAACATCCCATGCCGCAGGACTATCCCCGCTTCGAGACCTCACCCGGAACGGGCGGCGAGACGCACCAGCATGTGCCCGTCGGCGGTCCGCACGATACGTCCGCCGCACACCTCACGACGAACCAGGGCCTGCGCATCAGCGACAACCAGAACAGCCTGACGGTGGGGCCACGCGGGCCAGTGCTGCTCGAGGACTTCGCGCTGCGCGAGAAAATCTTCCACTTTGACCATGAGCGGATTCCGGAGCGGGTGGTCCACGCCCGCGGATCCGCTGCACATGGCTTCTTCGAGTGCACCCGCGCGATCCCTGAGCTCACCCGTGCCGCGCCCTTCCTGCAGCGCGGCAAGAAGACGCCGCTGTTCGCGCGCTTCTCCACCGTGGCGGGCGGGGCCGGTAGCGCCGACACCCCGCGCGACGTGCGCGGCTTCGCGGTCAAGTTCTACACCGAGGAGGGCAACTGGGACCTCGTCGGCAACAACATCCCGGTGTTCTTCATCCAGGATGCGATCAAGTTTCCCGACCTCATTCATGCGGTGAAGATGGAGGCGGACAAGGGTTATCCGCAGGCCGCCAGCGCGCACGACACGTTCTGGGATTTCATCAGCCTGATGCCCGAGGCGATGCACATGGTGATGTGGCAGATGAGCGACCGCACCCTGCCGCGCGCGCCGCGCTTCATGGAAGGCTTCGGGGTCCACACGTTTCGGTTGGTCAACGAGGCGGGCGAAGGGCGGCTCGCCAAGTTCCACTGGAAGCCGGTGCTGGGCATGCAATCGACCACCTGGGACGAAGCGGTGAAGATTGCGGGGGCGGACCCCGACTATCACCGCCGCGATCTATACGAGACAATCGAACTCGGGGTGTTTCCGCAATGGGAGCTTGGCCTGCAGATCTTCGACGAGGCCTGGGCCGAAGAGCAGTCCTACGACGTGCTCGATGCGACCAAGCTGATCCCGGAGGAAGTCGTACCGGTCATGATCGTCGGCCGGATGACGCTCGACCGCAATCCGGACAACTTCTTTGCCGAGACCGAACAGGTCGCCTTCTGCCCCACCAACATCGTGCCGGGCATCGATTTTACCGCTGATCCGCTGCTGCAGGGGCGACTGTTTTCCTATCTGGATACGCAGAAATCGCGGCTTGGCACAACGAACTTCCACCAGCTGCCGATCAATGCGCCGCGCTGCCCGTTCCAGAACTTCCAGCGCGCAGATGAGCGTGCCGCAGGGGCGCGCCAACTATGAGCCCAACAGCCTCGATGAACGCGGCGAGCCGAGCGGCCCACGCGAATGCCCGGCGACCGGGATCATCACCTACCCGAACGCGGAGGCGCGCGATGGCGGGCACGAACGCGTGCGGGTGCGCCCCGCGCTGTTCGCTGACCACTTTTCGCAGGCGCGGATGTTCTACCGTTCGCAGACGCCGGCAGAGCAGGCGCATCTCGCCAGCGCGCTGGTGTTCGAACTGGCGAAGGTCACGCTTGATCATGTCCGGCTCAAGGTGCTGGCGCTACTGGGCGTGGTCGACACCGATCTGGCGTTCCGCGTGGCGGCGGGGCTGACGATGCCGCTTCCAGCTCCGGCCGAAACCGCCGCGCCGGTGCTCGACATGGCGCCATCGCCTGCGCTTTCAATCGTGGGCAAGGGTCTGCAGCAGATGGCTGGCCGCACGGTCGCGATCCTGTTCGCCGAGGATTCCAGCCGCGACACGATCGTGCGGATGCGCGATGCGATCGAGGCGCAGCACGGGCGCGTGGTGCTGGTTTCGCAGCGCACCGGCCTCATTCCGGTGCGCGACGGCTCGCTCAGGGCCGATGCCAAGCTGGAGGGCAGCCCATCCGCGCTCTTTGATGCGGTGGCGTCCATCATCCCGCCCGAGGCGCTTGCCGCACTGCGCGCCGATCACGCGGTGCGCGACTGGTTTGCCGATGCCTATGCCCATTGCAAGACAATCGGGGCCTGCCCCGCGACGTTGCGGCTGCTGGGTGAATGGGGGATCGCCGCCGACGAAGGTGTGACCAACCTCCAGGACTTCCCGCACATCGCGCCGGCGCGGCATTGGGCGCGCGAGCCGCGCGTACGCCTGCTGGCCTGAGCCAGACACGTCCCGATCAATCCCCCAAACCACGGAGAAACAACCATGCCGTTCACCCTGCCGCCGCTGCCCTACACACCAGACGCGCTCGCGCCGCACATGTCTGCCGAAACGCTGGAATACCACCATGGCAAGCACCACCAAGCCTATGTCGATAAGACCAACCAGCTGATGACCGAGGCCGGGTTGCAGGGCTGCTCGCTCGTCGACGTCATCCGTTCGGCGGAATCGGATCCACTGCGTAACAATGCCGGCCAGCTGTGGAGCCACAGCTTCTTCTGGCAGTGCCTCTCGCCCGAGCAGACCACCCTTCCGGAGCCGCTGATGCACCTCATCACGCGCGATTTCGGATCACTCGAGGCGTTGAACCAGAAGCTTGCCGAAGTGGCGGTCGCACACTTCGGCAGCGGCTGGGCCTGGCTCGTGCTGGTGGATGGCGCGCTGCAGGTCACGGCGCTGCATGATGGCGATACGCCAATCGCGCATGGCGGCATGGCACCGCTGCTCACGATCGATCTGTGGGAGCACGCCTACTACATCGACTATCGCAATGCCCGGCCCAAGTACGTCGAAGCGCTGCTGAGCGCGCTGATCAACTGGGAGTTCGTCGCGCTCAATCTCGACGGGAACGGCATCCTGCGCGCCAATCAGGACTAACGGGTGCAATTGCTATTGGCGGGAGAGCAGGGCGGCCCATCAAGGACCGCCCCGCTCTCCCGTATTCAGGGATGACGGTCCCGCAGCGACCCGCCGATTGCCGCCGCAACGAACGCGCCGGCCATCATGATCAATGCCAGAGCAAGAAGAGGATGATGATGATCGGCAGTGGGATGCCCAGCAGCCAGAGAAGTATGCCCTTGCCCATAAATGTGTTCCTTGTCGGCTCGAGTGGGGATGTCGGCAAAATCCGCGTGCCGGGCATTTGTTCCCATCTGGGCCGTCCGCAATAACGCATGACCTTTGCAGGACCACGCCTTGACCGGTTTTGCGGCGAATTCCGGTCCATCGCCGATTGGCGACGGATCATTCGGCGGCCTGCGCCGTTTCTCCTGAACCAATCCCCATGGAGACTATCATGACCACCGATATGAACACTACCAATCAGGACAACGCCGCCCCTCTCGAAACCGACGAGACCAATGACATGATCTCCTCGCGCAAGGTCCAGGGAACCGCAGTCTACGGCCACGGCGGCGAAAAGCTTGGCTCGATCGAGAGCTTCATGGTCAACAAGGCCTCGGGCCAAGTCGAATACGCCGTGCTTGAGTTCGGCGGCCTGTTCGGGATCGGCAGCGATCACTATCCGATTCCGTGGAACCAGCTGCGTTATTCGCCTGACGAAGGCGGCTATCTGGTCGATCTCGACCGTGACTCGCTCGAGAAGGCACCTCGCTATGATGGCGCAGGTGACGACGGCTTCAACACCGCGCGCAGCCACGAAGTCGATACCTACTACAGCACGATCTGATCCGCAGGGCGCTAGCCTGTCGGTCCTGAACATGGCGGGGAGCGTCCAGATTGACGCTCCTCGCTGCGTGTCCGGAACCGAAGGCGGAACCGAAGGCGGAACCCTGCGCTCCCCCGCACGTTGGGTGAAGGACTCCCGGCCCGCACAGCGCGGGAACCTTCCGGCGACCAAGGATACGACATGGCCAGTACCAACCTCACCAAGCATTCCGCGTTCACGCCCGTCGACGTTCTGCGCAAACAGGCGCGCCAGCATGTCGAGACGGGCCCGGTCACCGTGTCCTATCCCAAGGACCGCGACGTGATCGTCGAGCATCTGGGCCGCGCGCTGGCAACCGAATGGGTCTGCGTGCTGCGTTATCTGCGCCACGCCTATTGCATCACCGGCGTCGTCGCCGAACCGATCAAGGCGCACTTCCTCGACCATGCGCGCGAAGAGCAGGCCCATGCCCACAAGCTGGCCGAACGGATCGTGCAACTGGGGGCCGAACCCGATCTCAATCCCGCCACGCTCGCCCAGCGCGCGCATGCGGAATACGTGCCCGGCAACTCGACCGAGGACATGATCCGCGAAAACCTCATCGCCGAGCGCATCGCGGTGGAGGCTTACCGCGAGTTCATCCAGTTCCTCGGCGACCGCGATCCGACGACCCGCACCATGCTCGAGGCGATCCTCGCGCAGGAGGAAGAGCACGCGGACGATCTGCGTGATCTACTCACCTGATCGGACGCGAACCAACCCACACAGAGGAAATCAGTCATATGGAACAGACAAGCACCATCAGCGAAGGCATCCGCAGCGCCCTGGCGACGCCGATTGCCTCCCGGATCACCGAAGCGCTTGAGCATAATCCACTACTCGCCTCCGCAGCCGCGTTTGCTACGACGCGGATTGCGCTGCGCTCGCTCACCGGCCTTCTCGCCGTGGGGCTGATCGCGGGCAGTTTGATCTACGTGCAGCAGAACCGCTCGGCCAGCCTCGACGAGGCGCGCCAGCTTGCACGCAAGGCGAAGAAGAAGGCCGCTAAGGAGTTGCACAAGATGTCGGACGCCGTCTCAGCCTGAAATGAGGATCGCGCCTGCCTGGCACAGCAGCCGGCAGGCGCGATCGGAAAGCAGCTGAATTTTGCCGCACTCGCTACCCCCTCTAAAATTTATTTGGGATCGTCCGCTGCGGAGCGGAACTTCCCAGCTTTGGAAGCATTATCGATCCGGGAGGCATCGTGGACAACGATAAGGATAAGCGATGGCTAGCGTTCTCAAGTCCGGGGGCGATGTCGTTCCTCCCCGCGGCGCATGTCTTTCGGACAGTGCCTTTCGAACCGAGTTGACCGGATCAGCCCTGCATTTGCGCGCGTTCGCACGTTCGCTGTGCGGCAATCGGGACACGGCTGACGATCTCACGCAGGAAACCCTCATGCGCGCGTGGGCCGCGCGAGAGCGGTTCGCCGCCGGAACCAGTTTCAAGGCCTGGACCTTCACCATTCTCCGCAATGTCTATTTCGGCCAGATCCGCCGCCTGCGCTTTGTCGGCGAGTACAACGAGATCGAGGCCGAACGGATACTCAGCACGCCCGCCACGCAGGAGGCTGGCCTGGAGGCCAGCGATGTCCTGCGCGCCATGGCGCTGCTTCCGGCAGCCCAGCGTGAAGTCCTGATCCTCGCCGCGGTCGGCCATGTCAGCTACCGCGAGATGGCGGAAATCTGTGGCGTCGCCGTCGGCACGATCAAGAGCCGCATCGCCCGCGCTCGCATCAGCCTTGCCGCCACGATCGAGAGCGGCATCCTGCCCGACCATCGGCACGATTACGTCCTCAAAGGCGAAGTGCTGGACGCGTTTGTCGCAGAGCTGGGCAAGATCGCCCCGCAGCACGTGATGGATCGGCACCACGCCTGATAACGGCTGCGGCTGGTTGCCGCACGGCCGCCATCCTTCTGAACCAGCCGAGGGGCGGGCCGTGGCCTTCTGCCCAGTCTGCAGGTGAAGGTCTCAGAAAATAATCTCAAGTTAATTTGACTGATGTGAATATGTCACAATAATTGCTTAATCATATTTGACATTAATTCGCGGAACTAGATGGCATTTGAAATATTTTATCCTCGTTAAACGAGGAAATATTCATGATTGCAAATACACCAACTTCGCGCGCCACCACGTCAGCCAAGCCGCAGCGGCATTACCGGATCGGCTGCGCGATTGCGGCCCTGTGCGTGGGAAGCTCTGCCTTGCCTGCCTTCGCTGCCAACGAGTGCGGCCTCCCCGCAGGCGGCACTGTCACTTGCGGCCCCAGCGCAGGAAACTACCCCGGCGGCATCACTTATGCAGCGCCCAACGATATCATCGTAAACGCCCCTGCGGCCGTCACGGTCGCCACTACCACTCCCGCCACCAACGGCATCACGATCACCGGCGCGCAAGCTGCGGCCCTTGCCGGCGCGGCCACCGTGTCGACAATCGGTGATGGCAGCAATGGCGTCGTGCTCATCAGCGGAACCGGCCCTGCCAAGGTCAACGTCGGCGATGTCAGCACCTCCGGGGCGCTTGCCAAGGCTGTCAGCGCAACCTCGATCAGCGGATCGGCCACGATCACCGCGCGCTCGATCCGTGCGACCGGCACTGACAACACGGCCGCTGCCGCCACCTCGGATACGGGCAATGCCATGATCGTCACCACCGAGGATATCGTTTCCTCCGGGCGCGGCAACCTTGGCCTGATCGCCACCTCTGGCACCGGAAACGCTGCAGTGACCGCCACCAATGTCTCGACTGTTGCCGCCGATCCCGCCAATGCTGCGCTCGGCGGTAATGCCGTTCTTGCAAGCGGTGCGAACGCCACGGTCGTGGTGACCGGAACGGCTGCCACCAGCGGCACCGCTCAGCCCGGCGTGCCAATCTACAGCGGCGATGCCGTGAGCGCGATTGCCACGAATGGCAACGCCGTGATCACTGCGCAGAATGCCTCGACCCTCGGCGCCGGAGCCCGCGCGCTGACGGCACTGGCCACCGGCGGCAATGCCACGATCACCGCCAATGGCACCACGTCGACCCGCGGTATCAATGCCGATGGCATAAGCGCGATTTCAACCACCGGTGCGGCCCGTGTCACGAATACCGGCCGT
>JBIPOH010000367.1:0-3503 GCA_044379435.1 Novosphingobium sp. | reverse complement strand
CAAGGCATTCGACGCCGATCGCCCCTTGCGCGGGGGCGGGCAGCCATTCGTCCGAGGCAAGCGGGCTGCCCACGCCGCTCTGGCCCAGCCGGTTGAGCCCGGCGGCTGCCAGCAGCGTCACGTCCGCCTCGCCCGCCTCCAGCTTGCCAAGCCGCGTGGCAACATTGCCGCGAAAGCCGACGACGGTGACATCGGGCCGGGCATGGAGCATCTGCGCAGCACGGCGCGGGGCACTGGTGCCGACGCGCGCGCCAGCGGGAATCGCCGCCACGCTGTCGGCGCCCACCAGCACATCGCGCACATCCTCGCGCGGGAGAATGGCCGCGATCATAAGCGTTTCGGGCCGCTCGGTTTCGACGTCCTTCATCGAATGGACCGCGAAATCGATGCTGCCATCGGCCAGCCAGGCATCGAGTTCCTTGGTCCACAGCGCCTTGCCGCCAATCTCGGCCAGCGGGCGATCGAGGATCTGGTCCCCGCTGGCGACCACGGTCACCAGTTCAACCGCAGCCTCTTCCCAGCCATGCGCCGCACAGAGCCGTCGCCGCGTTTCCTCGGCCTGGGCCATGGCGAGGGGAGAGCGGCGCGTACCCAGCTTGAGCGGGTTGGCAGGCGAAGGCGACAAGGTCGGTGATACAGGCGTGGTCATGCGTCTCTTGCCGTACCTGCGAATGTCTCTAAGGGAAAGTGTCTCATGGCCTTGATCCTCGGCATCGAATCCTCCTGCGACGAAACCGCCGTCGCCGTGATCGACGGGGCGGGCACCACGCTCGCCGCGCGCATCGTGGCGCAGCGCATCGCCTCGCAGGATGATGAACACCGCCCCTATGGCGGCGTCGTGCCCGAAATCGCGGCGCGCGCCCATGCTGAAACCTTGGCGCCGATGGTTGGCGCGGTGCTGGAGGATGCAGGGCTGACGCTGGCCGACATGGACGCGATTGCCGCCACTGCCGGGCCGGGCCTGATCGGCGGAGTGATGGTCGGGCTCGTCACCGCCAAGGCGCTGGCGATGGCGGTAGACAAACCCCTCATCGCGGTGAACCACCTCGAAGGCCATGCGCTGTCTGCGCGTCTGGCGGAGCCCGCGCTGGAATTTCCTTACTTGTTGCTGCTCGCTTCGGGCGGGCACTGCCAGATCCTCGAAGTGCGCGGCCTTGGCCAATATCGCCGCCTCGCCACCACCATCGACGACGCCTTGGGCGAAGCGTTCGACAAGACCGCGAAGATCCTCGGCCTCGGCTTTCCCGGCGGCCCCGCGGTCGAACGGCTGGCGCGCGAAGGCGATCCGAAAGCCGTGCCCTTGCCGCGTCCGCTCATGGGCAGCGCAGAGCCGCATTTCTCCTTCGCAGGCCTGAAAAGCGCAGTATTGCGCGCGCGTGATGCTGGCATCCATCAGCCTGCCGATATCGCGGCTTCGTTCCAGCAGGCCGCCATCGATTGCGTGATTGATCGCACCCGCCGCGCGCTGGCCGCCTCAGGCCCGGTCACCGCGCTGGTCGTCGCGGGCGGGGTCGCTGCCAATGCCGCCCTGCGCGCCGCGCTCACCGCGCTGGCCGGAGAGGCTGGCCTGCCGCTCGTTGCGCCGCCGCCCAAGCTCTGCACCGATAACGCCGCGATGATCGGCTGGGCCGGGGCCGAACGCTTTGCCGCCGGGTTCACCGATCCGCTCGACGCGCTCGCCCGCCCGCGCTGGCCGCTCGATCCTGATGCCGAACCGGTGCGCGGCGCAGGGGTGAAGGCATGAGCGCCCAGTCTGGAGCACAAGTCGGTGTCGTCGGCGGCGGCGCATGGGGCACTGCGCTCGCGCAGATGCTCGCCAGTGATGGCCGCGAAGTCCTGCTCTGGGCGCGTGAGGCCGATGTGGTCGAGGCGATCAACGCCGATCACCGCAACCCGCGCTTCCTCCCCGGCGCGGCACTCCACCCCTCCATCCGCGCGAGCGGAAACCTCGCCGATCTCGCCGCGCTGCCTGTCCTGCTGATGGTCACGCCCGCGCAGCATCTCGGCGCGGTGCTCGGCCAGCTTGCGCCGCAAGGCTCCGATATCGTGCTCTGCGCCAAGGGCATCGAGCAGGGCACCGGCCGCCTGATGAGCGAAGTTGCTGCCGCCGCCGCGCCCGGTGCCGCACTCGCTGTCCTCTCCGGCCCTACCTTCGCGCACGAAGTGGCAGACGGCCTGCCGACTGCCGTGACGCTCGCCTGCGCAGGCGGCGAATCGCTGTGGGCGCGGCTGGCCCCCGTCATCGCGCGGCCCGCTTTCCGGCCCTACTATTCGGCAGATGTGATCGGCGCTTCCATCGGCGGCGCTGTGAAAAACGTGCTGGCGATTGCCTGCGGCGTCGTCGAAGGGCTGGGCCTTGGTGCCAATGCCCGCGCCGCGCTGATCAGCCGGGGCTTTGCCGAAATGCAGCGCCTCGGCCTCGCATTGGGGGCGGAGGCGGAAACGCTGGCGGGGCTGTCCGGCCTCGGCGATCTCGTGCTGACTTGCTCCTCCTCCGAAAGCCGCAACTTCGCGCTCGGCATGGCGCTGGGGCAGCAGGGCGACCAGACCGGCGGCGCTGCAGCTTTGATGGCAGAGCGCAGCACCGTGGCCGAAGGGGCGTTCACCGCGCCGGTCCTCGCCCGTCTGGCCAATGAACGCGGCATCGCCATGCCGATTGCCGCTGGCGTCGCCGCCTTGCTCGATGGGCATGTCTCGCCGCGCGGCCTCGTCGCGCAGCTGCTCGCTCGCCCGCTGCGTGCGGAGGCCCCGCTTGGCTGAGCCTGCCGTGCCCCTTTCCTCCGAACAGCAGGATATCGCCGCGCTCGCCAAGGGTGGACGGACCAATTTCCTTGGCTTTCTGCTGCGGCTTGCTGCGCGCATCCCGTTCCTGTTCATTGCAGGCCGTCTCTATGGCGCGGAAGATCTCGGGCGTTTTGCTTCGGCCACCATTGCGGTCGAACTCGCGGCGCAGCTTGCCACGCTGGGCCAGAAGCGCGGCCTGGCCCAGCAGCTCGCGCGCGAAGACCGCGACGGCGCGTCCGTGGTGGCCGACGCCCTGCTCGTCTCGGGCTTCGTCTCTGCGCTGTTTGCGGTGCTGCTCTATGTCTTCCCCGCGCCGATGTTCCCCAGCGGCCACTACACACCGCTGCAGCGCCTGCTGCCGCTGACCATCGTGCCGCTGGCGCTGGGCGATATCGCGCTGGCCGCGCTGGCCTACCGGTTCGATGTCGGCGCCACGGTGCGCGCGCGTTCTGTGGTGGAGCCGTGGACGCTGTCGATTGTCGCGGGCCTTGTCTGGCTGGCGGGGATGACCTTCCTGCCGATCCGCGAATCCGGGCTGATCCTTGCTTATGTCGCCTCGATCTTCGCCGCCACGCTGACGGCTTTCGTGCCCTTGCTCAAAAGCTACGGCGTGCCGCGCCAATGGTCGCCGCGCCCGATAGACTTGCTACGGCTCGCGGTGAGCAATCTGCCACTGGCCGGGGCCGATGCCATCGAGTGGGGCACGCGCAAGCTTGATC
>JBIPOH010000366.1:0-3511 GCA_044379435.1 Novosphingobium sp. | reverse complement strand
GCTTCCGAAACACCGTGCCGCCGGGCCAGCTCAGCCGTCTTCGCACCCGCCTCGGCCTCCTTCAAAATCCCGATGATCTGCTCTTCCGTGAATCTCGTTCGCTTCATCGTCCATCCTCTCCAAGGGCCGGACTCTAACCGATCGTGGAGGAAAATCAGGGGGTCAGGTCAGAGACACTGGTACACCTTGGCCGACAGGACTTGGGTTCGGCCAAGCCTTCGATAGAAGCAGCGCGTTTGCTCCGGCCAGCGCCTGCCGAAACTGTTGCAAGGCCGCTAGATACCCAGGTTACGCCTTAGGCTCTGTCGCTTCCGCTGCCTAGGAACAGTGCCCCGAAGCGGTAATGCCAGGCAAGAAACAGACAAGCCGCCAGCAGAACAAAAGCCGGAACTGCGCTGCCGCCAATGATGAACAGGTGGGTCGCAGCCGCACCGACCATGACGCCAGCAAGGCCAGCGGCTGCCCATGCCGCGAGCCTCGGTACGAAAAGGCCAATCGCCCCGGCTAGTTCGGCACGGCCCGTGAAATAGCGGAACCATTCGCCCAGCCCAAGAGCTTGAAAGGTATGGGTAGGAACCGACCCGCCGGTCAGCTTCTGATAGGCGGCGTAGAAAAACACCGCAGACACGGCGACTTGCACCGTGCGGGCTGCAACCGATCGAAGTTTCGTCATGTCCATGGCTCTACCCGAAATGCCCGTCGTTCAGCTCAGCAGTGGTCGCCCAGCGCTCTAAGCCAGGCGAGAGCGAGTGCGGCCCTTGAACGCTTCAACCGCGATTGCTGCCCAGGTGACCGATGTGACAAGGACAAGGACGATCGGCCCAAACACCTCGAAGGCCCAGAAAATCGCACCACCGGCGATGAACAGCCCGGCTGTCGACCGGGGCGTTAGGTAGCCCTCTGCGATCGCTGATCGAACGACCAGCAGGTTCGCCGGAAGGTACAGCCCCAGCGCCGTATAGGTGCCCGGGCTGAAGTCGCCAAAAACGAGCGTCCCGCCAACATGGTAAAGGATGTTGTGGACTTGCGTCGCCATGAGGAAGAGCACGGCCATCGCGGCCGTGCGGCGAGAACGGATCGTCGCGTGCAGGAGCACGTAGACCATTCCGATCGTGATCAGGATGCAGAGTACTGCTTCTGTCGACAGGTGATTGTTATCGGCGAAATAGCGCAGCCGCCAGGCGCGGAAATTGAAGACGACATGCTCCTCGAAGTGGTGAAGGGCATAGGTCAGCGGCGCCAGCAGCAGGGCCGTCTGGAAGGGCAGGCGCAGCATCATCTTCTCCTTCGATCTTCGCGCTTCAGGCGTAGGCCTTTTCTATATGACTATCCAGTCATATAAGGTTCCCATGACGAAACAGGCCAAGACCCGTGGATTGAGGCGGACTCCGAGCCGCGCGGCGTTGCTTGGAGCCGCCGAGATGCTGATGGGCGAGAACGGCCTCGCGTCGGTCTCGATCGACGAGATCGTCGCGCGGGCGGGCGTCGCCAAGGGCACCTTCTACAATCATTTCGATGGCAAGGCGGACCTCGCACGCGCGCTGGCGATCTCGATCCGCAGCAATGTCCGCGACCGTATCGCCACCGCCAAGGCGCACAGTCAGGACCCGGCTGTTCACATGGCAATCGCACAGACCAGTTTTATCGCCTTGGCGGTCGAACAGCCCCACCGGGCCGCCCTGCTGCTTCGCTTGCTGTCGGGCAGCACCAGGCCATCCTCTCCGATCAACCGCAATCTCGAGTCAACGATCCGAGAAGGCGTACGGTTGGGTCGTTTTGCCGTAACCAGCATCGAGGCGGGCGTTGCCTTTGCAATCGGCACCGCTGTCGCGAGCATGCGGGCAACGCTGGACAGGGGCAGTTCACGGGACATGGTAGCCGACGTTCTGGAGCCTTTGTTGGTGCACTTCCTGGTTGGCCTGGGAGTGGATGCATCTGAGTCTCGGCAGTTTTCAGCTGCGGCGCTTCAATCCATTCTGGAGTAACCAACTTGGCAGCTGTCACGCGAGGTCGCGCCTCATGCCGCGTATCTGAACTCGCATGGCATTGCTCCCAAACGGGATGAGAGTAATCGGCCCAATCCCTGCCGTTACCGGGGGTCCGCTTGGCCTTTATTGATCAACCTTAAGAGGGATCGAGCGTGCTGAAGGGGGCTTGATCAATTTGGGCAGGTAAGCTGCTGGCACAATTTTTCAGGTCATCGCAGCGACGGTATCAGTCCTTTGGTCGCCATGTTCTGCAGCGTTGCCGCGGCCTTCTGGCGGCTGCGTCGGAGCGCTCCGGTGGAATTCCGGTGAATGCGCCTGGAACCCGGTGTCAGGCTCTTGCCGTCAGCACCTGTGCCATCTGATTCACATGGGCATCAATGCGCCTCAGCACCACTTCAGGCACCAGCGCTCGCTCGGGCAAGTTCCACCAGGTGGCCTGCACTTGCTCCAGGGTTTCGGCAACGGTCTGCAGAACGGCTGGTTGGGGCAGACGGGCCCGGTGGGCAAAATGACGCCAGCGATCCGGGGTCAGGTTCCTGAACGCGCGTTCGCCGCCGAGAGAGAGCGCCATGCTGTCGCCAGGGATATAGGGCACGGTCGATAGCACATCGTAGATAGGTGCCAGCGCCGGCGTAGTGCCATCTCCACGATAGATGAGAGACCAGTTCCTGAGGTACATGTCACCGTTTCCGGTGATGGCGGCCAGTGCCAGGCGACGGACAAATTCAAGTGCAGCCGGCAGCGTGACCGCCGTGGTGAACGCGGCGGCGATGTCATGATAGGCAGCGCCTTCGTATTTGCGCGACGGGTAGACACCAAACACCTGGGCGAAGTCCTCGATGTGGATGCGCCCTCCGTTTCCGTCGCGGTCGAATCGCTTGATCAACAACACCTTGCCATCGGCCAGCGTCTGGAAATCCTCCGGGATCCCGTCGAAGTCCGCCTTGTCGACCAGTTCACGCTCCGGCACGTCCATACCAATGGCTGCTGCCAAGGCCAGATTGGCAAACTCGTTCTCGGACACGCCGGGAAACACCGTCGATGGAAATTTCGCTATGTACTCGCCTTGGCCGTCCGCCAGCGGCAGGGTCAGGCCGCCGCCTTTGCCGGTGTTTTTCATCACCGACAGCTTCATCTGGACGCCAGCGAGCGAGAAACGGGCCTTGCGGCCCGGCCCGGCCAGTTGCGGTAGGGCAGTTCCATCGCCGCCGCTTGGCAAGCACCGCACGGCGCCAGGCAGGTCAGCCCCTAGCGCAACCAGCAGATCGAAATCATTGCCTGGCCGAACCTGGCCCGCGTGATGGCGCTCCATGGCTTCCCGCAGCTTGTCTTCAGGCAGCAGGAGGGCAGCGCGACCATTGTGAGATAAACAACGCTAAGCCGAACAGATAGCGAACAGTGGCGCCCAGGGCGTAACGTGCCGATGTCGACTATGATGAAGGGTTTCGGGCGCCACTTGGCGTACGAAAGCCTCCCATGCAGGAACCCGCGGCCCGAGCGAGCGATCTATGGGGATTTCGATT
>JBIPOH010000365.1:0-3520 GCA_044379435.1 Novosphingobium sp. | reverse complement strand
TCCTGGAAGGCTGGTGCATCGGCGCCCGCCCGCAGCCTGCCGCCCTGCTCGCCGAACCGATCAACGCGCTGGAAGCCACCGAAGACCCGCATGCGATCTGGCGCACCCACGTCAACCAGGCGCTCGCTGGCCCCTACCAACGCGCCTGGGCGATGCTCGATGCGCTGGCCTTCCTCGCCGCCCCCGATTGGGACACCGTCCCCCGCTGGCGCACCCAGCAGGAAGCCGGCCTCACCCGTGCCACCGGCCGGCCGGGCATGGACGCCGCCGCCCTCGCCCGCTTCTGCGCCCACTACGAACGCCTGACCCGCTGGCAACTGGCCAACACACCGCGCCACGCCGGGCTCACCCTGCGGCTGGATGGGCAGCGGCGGATGATCGGCGTCCGCTGAACGGAGAGAAGGAAAAGTGGCCTCCGGCGGCCAGGGTCGCAGACCCTGGACCCGTTTGCTTTCAGGCAGGCTCGATCCCGAACATCATTCAACCGGACAGATACCGAAAGCGGGTTGCCAAGGGCTCAGCCCCTGCCCGCCGAAGGCATCCTGCTTGCCAGCAGCGCGCAACCGGGCAAACATCGCCGCAATGAGGGGAACTGGCGAATGTCACAGGAAATAAATCGGCGGGTGATGCTCGCAGGTGCGGCATCGGCGGCAGCGTTGCCGGTTTCGGCGGCAACGCCAAGCTTGCGGGTGGATGGCGAACGCCTGCGCACCACGCTGGAAGGCCTCAGCCGTTTTGGCCGGCCGGAGGGCGGGACCTTTGCCGATGGGGTGAGCCGCACGGCGTACTCGGATGCCGATATCGGCGGGCGGGCCTATGTGATGGGCCTGATGCGCGAGGCCGGGTTGAACCCGGTGATCGATCCGGCCGGCAACATCATCGGGCGGCGGCCGGGCACAGACGGGTCCGCCAAGCCGATCATCATCGGATCGCATATCGACAGCGTGCGCGCCGGCGGCAATTTTGATGGCGATGTGGGTTCGATGGGCGCGCTGGAAGTGTTGCGTACCCTGGATGATCGCAAGATCAGGACGCGCCACCCGGTCGAACTGGCGATCTGGTCAAACGAGGAAGGCGGCACCGTGGGCAGCACCGCCTTTGCCGGCCGGCTGGAGCCAGGCGCGCTCGACAATCTCTATTACGGCATCAAGCTGCGCGACGGGCTCAAACGCATCGGCGGCGATCCGGAACGCTTGGCCCAGGCGGCGCGGCCGGCGGGATCGATCCACGCCTATCTGGAACTGCACATCGAACAGGGCGGCATTCTGGACCGGGAGCATGTCCCCATCGGCGTGGTGGACGGGATCGTGTGCATCGACCGTTACGACGTGACCATCACCGGTTTCGCCAACCACGCCGGCACCACGCCGATGCCCGGCCGCCGCAACGCGCTGATCGCGGCGGCGCGCCTGATCGAAGCGGTGGACGCCATCGTGAAGCGCGAACCCGGCCGGCAAGTGGGCACGGTGGGGCAACTGGCGGTGTTCCCCAATGCGCCTAACGTCATCCCCGGCCGGGTGGAAATGACGGTGGAATTGCGCGACCTGTCCGCCGACAAGGTCGCCGCGCTGGGCCAGGCCGTGCAGGCCCGCGCCCGCGAGATCGCCGCCGAGACCGGCACGGAGATGAAATTCCACCTGACCGAGCATATCGAGCCGGCGCTGGCCACACCGGCCATCCAGGCCCACATCGAAGCCGCCGCCAGAACCCTCGGCCTGCCCTTCATCCATCTGCCCAGCGGCGCCGGCCACGATGCGCAACTGCTGGCCAAACTCGGCCCGATGGGCATGATCTTCGTGCCCAGCATCGCCGGCATCAGCCATTCGCCGAAGGAGCTTTCGACGTGGAGCGAGTGCGCAAATGGGGCGAATGTGTTGCTGCACACGCTGCTGGCGGTGGATGCGGCGGGGGTGTGAAAGGGCGCCCCTCCTTTCCAAACGATCGTCGCCCCGGACTTGATCCGGGGCCCCGCTGCTTTTCTGCTGCGGGCGGAGACCGCCTCTCCCTCCAAGCTGAGGAAGCGGGGCCCCGGATCAAGTCCGGGGCGACGTTGGGGTAGAGAGCGAACCAAGACGAAAGTGGGTGCAGGGCCTCAGGCCCTGCCCGCCGGAGGCATCCTTCTTGAATACTCAGCCCGCCCCAAACGCCGGCGTGTCCGGCCCGTTGGCGTAGCCGGAGATGAAGGGCTTGATACCGCCTTGCGCCGGATAGACGTGGCGGGGGTGGAGCCCGATGTTGGTGCCGTAGACGTGGATGCTCACCGAGACAGCGTCGGCAATGGCGTTGGAAACCTTGTGGATGTCGCCAACATCAGGCCCGACCAGTTCGACGGCGCCAGGGTGGAGCGTGTGGCGATCGCCGACGGGGCGCGGTGGGGTGGTGCCGTCGGCCAGATAGGCTTGGCTATGTTCGGCGCCGCGCAGCACGCCGACGGCGCCCCAGACGCCGTGGTCGTGGATGGGAGTCGCCTGCCCCGGGCCCCAGACGAAGCTGACGATGCTGAACCGCCCCGCAGGATCGGCGTGGAGCAGATATTGCTGATAATGATCGGGGTGCGGCTGGGCATAGGCGGGCGGTAGCCAATCATCGCGCGCGACCAGGCGGGCCAGCGCGGCGGCAATTGTTTCATGCGCGGCGGGCTGGGCCAGGGCTTGGCGCACCTCCGCGATGAAGCGGGTCAGGGGTTCAGGCGCTGGGGTCATGGCAGGGCGCAGTGTGGCGCAGGGCCGAGCCTGCGTCAAAAGCCGGCTTTCATGTGATGCGTTCGGGTGCCACTCTGCCGGGGAATTGATCAATGGGGGCAGGCATGAAGCGGTTTTTGATGGGCACGGCGGTTGTGGCGCTGGTGGCGGCGCCGGCTCTGGCGCAGGATGCGGCCTATATGCCGGTGAGCATCGATGCCGCGAAGGGCCGCGTGCTGCTCACGGTGCCGGCGCTGGATACGGATATTCTTTACTACGTCAGCCTGGCCAGCGGCGGCGGATCGGTGGAACTGCCGTTTGATCGCGGCACAATGGATAGCAGCCTGATCCACTTCCGCCGCGTGGGCAGCAAGATCCTGGTGGAGGAGCAGAATCTCGCCTTCCGCAGCCTTGCCGGCGATGCCGCGCACAGCCAGGGCGTGAAGGACAGTTTCCCCACCTCCATCATCGCCAGCCTGCCCATCGAGAGCGATGCCGGCGGGAAGATCGTGGTGGATGCGACCGCACTGGTGATGCGCGATGCGGCGGGGGTGGAGGCGATCATGCGCCGGGCCAACCAGGGCGCGTACAAGTTTGATGCTGGCCGTTCGGCGCTGAACGCGGCGCGCACCAAGGCCTATCCGCTGAATACTGAGCTGGAGATTTTCGCCACCTTCACCGCCGACAATCCCGGTGGGCTGGTGCGCGAGGTGGCGCCCTCGCCCGGCCTGGTGACGATGCGGGTGCATCACAGTTTCCTGAAGGCGCCCACGGGTTACACGCCGCGCGTTGCGGACCCGCGCATCGGGGTTTCCACCCTGCGCTTCAAGGATTTCAGC
>JBIPOH010000364.1:0-3528 GCA_044379435.1 Novosphingobium sp. | reverse complement strand
ACGAGGATCTTGCGTTCGCTCCGGCCTTTCAGGGTTTCCAGAATGGGCTCCAGATAGTCGCGCTTCTTCTTGCGCCCGTCGACCACCAGCAGGATCGCATCCGCGCTATCTGCGCCTTCCCATGCGGCGTGGACCATCGCGCGGTCCAGCCGCCGCTTCGGCTCGAACAGCCCGGGCGTATCGGCAAGGATGATCTGCACGCGTTCACCGCCCGGCAGATCCTGCAAGGCAATCCCCATCAGCCGCGCGCGCGTCGTCTGCGCCTTGGCGGAAACAATCGCCACTTTCTGCCCGACGAGGGCATTGACCAGCGTCGATTTTCCCGCGTTGGGCGCCCCGATAACCGCTACCAGCCCGCAATGTTCCGTCATTTTCGTATCACCCATAGCGCGCCATGAAAGCCTCGGCAGCGCCGCGCTCGGCTTCCTGCTTGCTTGAACCTGTTGCTTCTGCTGCGCCGATCCCCGGTACCTCTACCTGCACGGTAAACACCGCCGCATGGTCTGGTCCGCTGCGATCCACCAGTGTGTAGACTGGCGGCTTGCGGCGGTTGCCTGCCGCCCATTCCTGCAGCGCGGCCTTGGGGTGCTTGCGCTGCCCAGCGCCGCCCGCCATCGCCGGTTCCCACGCCTTGCGCACGAAATCGCGCGCCGCATCAAACCCGCGCTCAAGAAACAGCGCGCCGATCAGGGCCTCCATCACGTCGCCCAGCACATTGTCACTCTGCCCGGCGCCGTCGCTGCGCGCCTGCTTGCCAAGCCGGATATGCGGCGTGATCCCCAGCCTGCGCGCCACATCGGCGCAAGTCTCGCGGCTGACGAGCGCGTTGAGGCGCTGCGAAAGCTTGCCCTCCGCTGCCTCGCTCGCGCTATGTAGCCATTCCGCTATGGCAAGGCCCAGCACCCGGTCTCCCAGAAACTCCAGCCTCTGGTAATCGCGCGCCTCGCCCATCGAACCGTGGGTCAGCGCTTCCTGCCACAGCGCGGGCCGGGCCGGGGCCGTTCCCGTCAGCGCGGCAATGAAGCCGGCGGTCTCGTCCGTGAGGGCGGCGTTCAGAACGTGCCCCCGATCCGATCAAAGCGCGCGGCAGTGAACCAGGTCCACGGCAGGAACCAGTTGGCGCTGCCATCGGTGGACCACATCACGATGGTTGCGCGGCCAATCAGGTTGTCTTGCGGGACCAGCCCGATTCCGCCGCCCTCGACAGCCGGAAAGCGGCTGTCCATCGAGTTGTCGCGGTTGTCGCCCATCAGGAACAGCTGGCCTGCGGGCACGACCACCGCCGGCGTACCGTCCTGCGGCCGGTAGCCGAGATCGAGGACGTTGAACTGCCGGCCGCCCGGCAGCGTCTCGCGGAATTGCGGGTAATGGCAGCTGGGCGTGCCGTCCTTCTCCACTGCTTCGAATTCGGGGGCGATGCAGCTCGTGTTCGCTGAAACCGGAATTACGAAATCGGCGATCTTCACCTTGGGCACGGCGGTGCCGTTCAAGTGGAGCTGGCCGCCGACCATCTGCACCGTATCGCCCGGCAGGCCGATCACGCGCTTGATGTAATCCACGTCGTTGCCCGGCGGGGCCTTGAAGATCACCACGTCGCCGCGTTCGGGCTGGCCCGCCAGAATGCGCTTCGGCAGCAGCGGCGCGCTGAACGGCAGCGAATACGAGGAATAGCCGAACGGCCACTTGGCGGCGAGCAGGTAGTCCCCGTTTTCGAGCCGGGGCAGCATCGATTCCGAAGGAATGTTGAACGGCGAGAAAATGAAGCTCCGGAAGAACGCCACGATCAGCACCAGCTTGATCACGAACACAGGGAAGCTGTCTTCCTTGCGTTCCTTCTTCGTCGCGGCCGGCTTTGTCGCTGGCTGTGGCGTATCCGCCAGCGGCTGCGGCGCGCTGGCCGTGCTCTCAGGTACGTTCTCTGGGGTCTCGGTCATCGTCGCGGTCATGTGGAGGGGCCTCGCATCCGTCAAGCGCAGACTGCACCGATAGAGCCATGCAGACGAATTTAGCAGCCGCGCTGGTCGGGGATCCCTTGCGCTTGGTCGAAAGGGCAGGGTACGCCCGCGCTATCATCAGGAGACGACACGATGGCCGCCACCGACACCGCCCCGCTCTGGACCGCGCTGGAGGCTCTTGCGCGCCCGGCGCTGACCGAACTCTTCGCCGATCCCGCGCGGCTCGATCGTTACGCGACGGTTCTCGATCTCCCCGGTGGCCCGATTCGTTTCGACTGGTCGAAGACGCACCTTTCCGCCGAGGTGGAGACCGTGCTGGGCCAGATTGCCGACGCGATCGATATTCCCGCCAGCCGGGAGGCGCTGTTTGCGGGTGCCCTCATCAACAACACCGAAGGCCGCGCCGTCACCCACATGGCCGAACGCGGCGTGGGCAATCCTGAGGCCGCCGAGGAAGCCGAACGCTTTCACGAGCGCATGCAGGCGCTGGTCGAGGCGATCCACGAAGGCTTGCTGGGCGAGGTGAAGAGCCTCATCCACATCGGCATCGGCGGCTCCGCGTTGGGCCCTGCGCTCGCCATCGATGCGCTGGCGCGTGAGGACGCGAAAGTGGCCGTTCATGTTGTTTCCAATGTCGATGGCGCCGCGCTCGCCGCCGCGGCGGCGCAGTGCGATCCCGCCACGACCCTCATCGCCGTCGCCTCCAAGACCTTCACTACGACCGAAACACTGATGAACGCGACGAGCGCGCTGGACTGGCTGCGCGAAGGCGGGGTGGAAGATCCCTACGGCCGCGTCGTCGCGCTCACCGCCGCGCCGGACAAGGCGGTTGCCTGGGGTGTCGATGAAACCCGCGTCCTGCCATTTGCCGAAACGGTGGGCGGCCGTTACTCACTCTGGTCTTCGATCGGCTTTCCCATCGCGCTCGCGCTGGGGTGGGACGGGTTCGCGGCGTTCCTCGCCGGTGCCGCCGCCATCGATCAGCACTTCCTCGAAGCGCCCGCATCCGAAAACGTCGTGATCCGCGCCGCCTTCGCCGACCTGTACTACACGCAGGCCCGCCAATGCTCCAGCCGCGCAGTTTTCGCTTATGATGAACGCCTCCGCCTTCTGCCGAGCTATCTCCAACAACTGGAAATGGAATCGAACGGCAAGCGCGTTACGGCACAAGGGCAGCTGCTCACCCGGCCGAGTGCGCCCGTCACCTGGGGCGGGGTCGGCACCGATGCGCAGCACGCGGTGTTCCAGTTGCTCCATCAGGGCACGCACCTCATTCCGGTCGATTTCCTGGCCGTTGGCGTGCCCGGCCATGACTTTGATCCGGCGCATCACCGGACGCTGCTGGCCAACTGCTTTGCGCAAGGTGCGGCGCTGATGGCCGGTAAAGCAGGCGGTGACGATGCGGCGCGCGACTATCCGGGGGACCGCCCCTCTGCCACGATCCTGTGCGACGAGCTGGGCGCTGCCACGCTCGGCAGTCTGATCGCCTTCCACGAACACCGCACGTTCGTTTCCGCGATGATGCTGGGCATCAATCCGTTCGACCAGTTCGGCGTGGAGCTGGGCAAGGCCA
>JBIPOH010000363.1:0-3536 GCA_044379435.1 Novosphingobium sp. | reverse complement strand
CTTCATGCGTGAAGCGCACTTCCGGGTCGCTGCTGAATGGCAGCCCGGTGACCTCGCGGAAACGCGGGCACTGATCGAATGTGGGAGGCTCGATTTGAAGGGCCTCGTCACCAACCGGCGACCGGCAGGCGAGGCGCTCGACGCCTATCCGCAGGCCTTCACCGACCCCGATTGTCTAAAAATGGTTCTCGATTGGAGCGAATGCTGATGTCTGTGCTCGATACCCGAACCCTGGAAGATCAAGTGGCTGCCCTGCGCGAAGAAGCGGGCATTGAGCCGGATCCGGTGCACACCGGCGAAGTGAAGTCTGAAACCCAGGTCATCGCGATTTACGGCAAGGGCGGCAGCGGCAAGAGCTTTGCGCTCTCCAACCTCAGCTACATGATGGCCCAGCAGGGCAAGCGCGTGCTGCTGATCGGCTGCGATCCCAAGTCGGATACCACCAGCCTGCTGTTCGGCGGCAAGTCCTGCCCCACAATCATCGAAACCTCATCGAAGAAGAAGGCCGCCGGCGAAGAAGTCCGCATTGAAGATGTGTGCTTCCAGCGTGACGGCGTCTTCGCGATGGAGCTCGGCGGCCCGGAAGTTGGGCGCGGTTGCGGTGGTCGCGGGATCATCCACGGTTTCGAACTGCTTGAAAAGCTGGGCTTCCACGACTGGGGCTTCGATTACGTCCTGCTCGATTTCCTCGGCGACGTGGTGTGCGGCGGCTTCGGCCTGCCGATTGCCCGCGACATGTGCCAGAAGGTGATCGTGGTCGGATCGAACGATCTGCAATCGCTCTACGTGGCGAACAATGTCTGCCAGGCGGTCGAATACTTCCGCAAGATGGGCGGCAATGTCGGCGTGGCCGGCATGATCATCAACAAGGATGACGGCACGGGCGAAGCCCACGCCTTCGCCGAAGCAGTCGGCATTCCAGTGCTCACCGCGATCCCGGCGAACGAAGACATCCGCCGCAAGAGCGCGAACTACCAGATCATCGGCATCCCCGGCGGCGAATGGGCAAGCCTGTTCGAAGACCTCGCCATCAATGTCGCCGAAGCACCCCCGGTGCGCCCGACCCCGTTGTCGCAGGACGGCCTGCTTGGCCTGTTCAGCGCCGATGTAACGGGCGCTAACGTGGACCTCATCCCCGCCACCCAAGCCGACATGCGCGGCGGTGTCTACGAAACCCGTCCCACCCTCGAAGTGATCTACGACGAGGCCTGATGCGATGAGCGATGCCTTCCCCCCCAACGCCTCACGCGCCCCTGACCGGATCGAGCTCGATACCGGCGCGGTCGCCAGTGGCGGTGCCTGCTCGTCGAAAGAGACGATGCGCGAAGCGGCACGCTCGGCGGGTAAGAGCGAAGTGCTCGATCGCTACGCGGCCGACTATCCGGTCGACCCGCAAGCTGGTCCGCATGACCAGCCGCAATCCATGTGCCCGGCCTTCGGGAGCCTCCGTGTTGGCCTGCGGATGCGCCGCACCGCGACCGTGCTGTCAGGCTCGGCCTGTTGTGTTTACGGGCTGACCTTCACCTCGCACTTCTACGGCGCGCGCCGGACCGTGGGCTATGTGCCCTTCTCCAGCGAAACGCTGGTCACCGGCAAGCTGTTCGAAGACATCAAGGAAGCGGTCGAAGGCCTCGCCGATCCTGAGAATTACGACGCAATTGTTGTCACCAACCTGTGCGTCCCCACCGCCAGCGGCGTGCCGCTGCGGCTGCTGGGCAAGGCGATCAATGGCGTCCGCATCATCGGCATCGACGTTCCGGGCTTCGGCATTCCGACCCACGCCGAAGCGAAAGACGTGCTGGCGGGCGCCATGCTCAACTACGCCCGCGAAGAAGTCGCGGCTGGCCCGGTCGCTGCGCCGCGTGAGCGGTCTGACTTGCCAACAGTGACGTTGCTGGGCGAAATGTTCCCGGCTGATCCGGTGGTGATCGGGCAGATGCTCGCACCGCTCGGCCTTGCGGCTGGCCCGGTGGTCCCGACCCGCGAATGGCGCGAGCTTTATGCTGCGCTCGATTGCGCCGTCGTCGCTGCAATCCACCCCTTCTACACCGCCAGCATTCGCGAATTCGAAGCGGCCGGACGTCCGATTATCGGTTCGGCCCCGGTCGGTGCAGATGGCACCGCCGCCTGGCTGCAATCCCTTGGCGATACGCTGGGCCTGCCGCAGGACAAGGTCGACGCGGTCAAGAACACCATGATCGCGGCTTGCCGCGGTGCGCTTTCCGCCATGCCGATCAAGGGCCGGATCACAGTTTCGGGCTATGAAGGCTCAGAACTGCTGGTCGCCCGCTTGCTGATCGAAAGCGGCGCCGAAGTGCCCTACGTGGGCACCGCAACCCCGCGCACCAAGTGGTCGGATGCCGACCGCGAATGGCTCGAAGCGCGCGGCGCGCATGTGCAATTCCGCGCCAGTCTCGAACAGGACATTGCAGCGGTCGACGAATACCGCCCCGATCTCGCGATTGGCACCACTCCGGTGGTGCAGCACGCCAAATCGCGCGCGATCCCTTCGCTCTACTTCACCAACCTCATCTCGGCCCGTCCGCTGATGGGTCCGGCAGGGGCTGGCAGCCTCGCCACGGTCATCAACGCCGCGATGGGCAACAAGGCGCGCTTCGATGCGATGCGCGACTTCTTCGAAGGCGTCGGCACGGAACACGCTGCCGGCGTATGGGAAGACCTCCCGGTCGACCGGCCCAAGTTCCGCAAGAAATATGCTGCGCTCAATGAAGCAGCACGCAAGGCGTCGGAGGCGATCGGCTCATGACCCTCATCCTCGATCATGATCGCGCTGGCGGATATTGGGGTGCTACCTACGTCTTCACCGCGGTGAAGGGCTTGCAGGTGATTATCGACGGCCCGGTGGGCTGCGAGAACCTGCCTGTCACCAGCGTGTTGCATTACACCGACGCCCTGCCCCCGCATGAGCTCCCCATCGTCGTCACCGGCCTGGGTGAGGAAGAACTGGGCAAGACCGGCACCGAAGGCGCGATGAAGCGGGCATGGAAAGCGCTCGACACCGAACTGCCCTGCGTGGTCGTCACCGGTTCCATAGCCGAGATGATCGGCGGCGGCGTGACGCCCGAAGGCACCAATATCAAGCGCTTCCTGCCGCGCACTATCGACGAAGATCAGTGGCAATCGGCCGACCGCGCGCTGACCTGGCTGTGGACCGAATTCGGCCCCAAGAAGATGCCGGAAAAGCGCGTGCGCAAGGACGGCGAAAAGCCCCGCGTCAACATCATCGGCCCCAGCTATGGCATGTTCAACATGCCGAGCGATCTGGCCGAGATTCGCCGCCTTGTTGAAGGCATTGGTGCCGAAGTCGGCATGGCGTTCCCGCTGGGCAGCCACCTCGCCGACATCCGCGATCTTGCGACTTCCGACGCGAACGTTTGCATGTACCGCGAGTTCGGCCGCAACCTGTGCGAAACGCTCGAACGGCCCTATTTCCAGGCGCCGATCGGTCTCACCCAGACCACCAAGTTCCTGCGCGCGCTGGGTGCTGAGCTCGGCCTCGACCCGGAACCCTTCAT
>JBIPOH010000362.1:0-3544 GCA_044379435.1 Novosphingobium sp. | reverse complement strand
GGGCGGTCTGCTTGTGGACGAGGAACTCCAGCGGCAGGACGGGGCCGCTCTTGCGGTCCCGCGTCCAGTAGCTGAGCTGGGTGGTGGGCATCGTGGCATCACAGATCAGCGTGACATGGGCGCCCGCATCGGAAAGGCCGGTCACGGTATCGGGATGGCGCAGCATCTCCTCCAGCACGGCAAGGCTCTTGGGCTGGTTGTCTCGCGTCAGCGCCTGAAAGCTGCGGCCTTCATCCTCCAGCATCGCGTCGTAGAGGTATTCCAGCGCATCGCGCCCTTCGGCCTTGGCCCGCGCGCCGATGGAGGCCGATTTGTCCGCTTCCAGATTGATCGGCTCGGTCAGCGGATAGAGGCTGGCAGCGCCGCGCCGGAACAGGCCGTAGACGTTCTGCATCGATCCGGGCGCTTCGTGCGGCACATCGCGTTCGGACAAGATCTGGCGCTTGATCTCGGGATCGCGCATCGCCGCCACTCGCTCGGCCAGCGGCAAGTGGGCCAGCTTTTCCAGATAGGTCGGGCGGCGCATGAAGGCGTGATAGCTGGAAAGGCCGTGGATGAAGCCGATGATGCGCGAAGGCACCTGCGGGAACAGGTGCGCGCCCGCGGCGTTGGCCTCGTGGCAGCGGTCCAGCATCTGGCGCCACAGATCGGGCGCATACTCGCGGATTTCGACCAGCGTGAAGGTCAGCGGGCGGCCGCTTTCCTCCGAGATGCGGCGAAACAGCTCCAGCTCCGCCAGCGGCTCGCTGCGTTCGCCGCCCAATGCTTCCAGCTTGCCCACAGTGCCCGCCGGGATCGCCTCGATCACCCCCTTGCCCAGCTTCTTGAAGCGGCGGGCGATGGCGAGGAGTTCCTCTTCCGGCGCGAAGGTGCCCGGCACGGGTTCGCCCCACAGCGCGCGGTGGCCGATGGTGCGCGAGGTGGAAAAGCCCACCGCGCCCGCCGCCACGGCTTCCTCCACCAGATCAGCCATGCGTTCGATCTCGTCGGGCGTCGCGTCTTCATTCGTCCGCCCGCGCTCGCCCATCGCGTAATAGCGCACCGCACCGTGGGCGATCTGCGCGCCCACATCGATCGCGTATTGGCGCGAGGCGATATAGTCCATGTATTCGGGGAAGCTCTCCCAGCGGCCCCATTCGATCCCTTCATAAAGCGCGGTGCCGGGGATGTCCTCCACCCCCTCCATCAGCTCGATCAGCTCCTTTTCCTGCCCGGGGCGCACCGGCGCGAACCCGACGCCGCAATTGCCCATGACCACGGTGGTGACGCCGTTGTGCGAGGAGGGCGCAAGCTCGTCGTCCCAGCTGACCTGCCCGTCGTAATGCGTGTGGATGTCGATCCAGCCGGGCGTGATGATGTGCCCTTCTGCATCAATCTCCCGGCGCGCTGTGCCCGAAATCTTCGGGGCGACTTCGGTGATGACGCCGCCAGTGAAGGCCAGATCGCCAATGAACGGCGCTGCGCCAGAGCCATCGACGATCCTCCCGCCGCGAATGATGACATCGTGCATGAGCCGCTCCTCTCGTTTTTCTGGCCCGAGACTATGGGAACACGCCCAGCAATGCGCCCAGCAAAATCGCTAGACCCAAAAGTGCTGGACGAGGAGGGCCTATGAGCAGCTTCCTGCGGCCAGACCTTCGGGCCAGACATTCGGTGCGGGCCGATTGGCCGGAAGGTGCTCTAAACACGATGGCCTGCATCCTTAATTGCAATTTACGTGGTTCTTCAATCTATCTCTGATTCGCAGTTCCTATTACTCTCATCGTACAAGCATATGCTTTGGCCTGTACGGCCTAAGCAAGATCATGCGGGGATGAGCGTGAGATCAGGACCACTATCTTTCGTGAAGCGCGGATGGGCAAGGGCCTCGCTTGCTTTCGTTCTGGCCTGCAGCCTGGCTGCTGCGGCTGCGCCGAGTACCGCGCTGGCCCAATCGGCCATTTCGGCAGAGGACGCGGAGCGCTTCCTGCAGCAGGCAACGTTTGGCTATTCAGATGCAGACGTCGCGCTCGTGCAGTCCATCGGCTATTCGGCATGGATCGACCGGCAATTTGCGATGCCGGTTCAGTACTCCCACCTTGAAGCTTTCAATCGCCTCAACCCGGCGGTCGAGAATTCAAACAACAGCGTCATCCACCCCGGAATGTGGATCGGCTTCACGAAGGATGATCAGCTAAGGCAGCGGTATCTGTTTGCCCTGTCGCAGATCATGGTCAACTCCAGCTATACGGCTTCGACCTACGATTATGGCAGATCGCTCGCCCGCTATGTCGATATTCTCCAGACTACTGGCCTGACGAACTTCCGCGACCTGCTGACTCAGGTAACGCTCAATCCGTCGATGGGCGCCTTCCTCTCCAACCTCTACAATCGCGGCGATGATACCGTCACGGGCACGCAGCCTGACCAGAATTACGCCCGCGAGGTGATGCAGCTTTTTTCGATCGGATTGTGGCAGCTCAATCCGGATGGGAGCCGCAAGCTGAATTCCAAGGGACAACCGATCCCGACGTATACGCAGGCGGACGTTGTCGGCGTTTCCAAGGCCCTCACCGGGTTTGCCTTCAAGGGCGCGACCAAGGATGACTGGGACTTCACCAATTGCTTCTGCCAGCCTCCGTCCGATCCGCTCGTCCAGACCAAACCCATGGCAGGCAACGAATGGTACCATTCCTGGTCGGAGAAGCGGTTCCTCGGCGTCACGATCAAGGCGGGATCGACCAATCCGGCCGCCGATCTCAAGGTGGTCATGGGCCGGCTCTCGAAGCATCCCAATGTTGGCCCGTTCATCGGCAGGCAGTTGATCCAGCGCTTCGTCACCAGCAATCCCAGCCCGGCCTATATCGCCCGCGTCTCGGCTGCGTTTGCCAACGATGGCGCCAATGTGCGCGGCAACATGAAGGCCGTGATGAAGGCCATTCTGCTCGATCGGGAAGCGCGCGATCCGGCCAAAGTGAGCGATCCCACGTTCGGCCGCATCCGCGAACCGATCCAGCGCTTCGCCCAGATCCTGCGCGTGTTCAACGCCAAGACGGGTGTTTTGAGCGATGACTTCGGCATTCCGACCTGGGAGGGCTATCGGCGCAAAGGCCTCGGCCAATCGCCGCTTCATGCACACACCGTCTTCAACTTCTACTACCCGGATCACAAACCGGCAGGGACCGAGCTTTTCCGGCGCAATCTGGTTTCGCCCGAGATGCAGATAACGACCCCCGCCTCCATTGGCGATATCGACGACTTCATGTGGACCACGCTGGTTTTCGGCGGCCTGACGACGTGGGTCAGTGAAGCGCAGCCCAATGCACCGACGCTGCAGCTCGATTACAGCGAATGGCTGCCGCTCGTGCGCAGACCCGCAGTCCTGATCGAGAAGATGAACCAGCGTTTCATGGCGGGGCAGATGTCTGCCACGCTCAAGCGGCAACTGCGCGATTCCATGGCCGCCGTCACCTATGATTGGGCGCAGACCAGCGGCGGGCTTGACCAGCTCAAATTTGCACAGGCCATGCGCGTGCTGATCGCATCCGCCGAATACGTCGTCCAG
>JBIPOH010000361.1:0-3545 GCA_044379435.1 Novosphingobium sp. | reverse complement strand
AGGGCGGTGAACGTGGTCGCAGTGCTGCCGGGCCATTCTTCGATTCCGTGATCAAATTCCGCCACCACCGTGATCGGCCATTCGCGCCCCTTGCAGGCGTGCCAGGTGACGATCTCTACCGCTTCAGCACTGTTGGCCGCAGGATCGGGACGACGGTCGAAATCGCGTTCACCCGCTCGGGCATCCAGCCAACCCAGAAAAACTTTTGCGCTCTCGCCATGGAATCCGGCAGCGGCCTTAAGGTCGCGGTGGGCAGTTTCAAAGTCACTTGCTTCGGCTTCAAGTCGCAGAAGGTCTGCGCGCGCCTGTGCAGCATCGGGTTGACGGCCAGCCCAGAGCCGCAGCCCTGCGGCATCGATCACCTGATCCAGTGCGTTTGAGACCGGCAGCCGCGCGAGCCGGTCGGACAAGGCCGCCAGTCGCATGAGAACCGGATCATCCGCCAGCCGCCCTTCGATCTGCGCAGTCATCGCGGCTTGCAAGCTCAGCGGGTCAGGTCCGAGAGTGCGCAGCATGAGTCCGGAACTGGTGTCGGTTGGGTTCGCGGCATAGCTCAGCGCGGCGCGGGCGGCTTGAACAACCGGACTTGCCGCCCAGCCATCTTCGGCGATGCGGACAGGAACGCCGCGCGCCCGCAGCTCTTCGGCATAGCGGGCCGCAGTTGCGTGGCGGCAAACCAGAAGCGCGATATCAGAGGGACGGACGACCCTCGTGGCCTTGGTGTGCCGGTCGCTGATTGTCTCGCCGGTCGTGAGGATGCCGGCGATGCGCTCGGCGATGTGCTCCTGCGGCTTCGAGAAGTTCTTCACGCCGCGCCCTTTGACGATGTTCAGCACTTCCAGTGCTGGACCGGGCACCGGATCGCGGGTAGGGGCAAGCAGCTTGTAGTCCGCGCCAAACAGCCCTGCGCCCATGGCATTGACGAAGTCCATCACCGCTGGTGTTGACCGCCAGTTGCGGTCAAGGGGCTGCGTCGCGGCGGGGTTGGCCGCTGCCAGCGCCTGCGACAGGCGCGGGTCAGCCCCCTGAAACCCCATGATCGACTGCTTTACATCCCCCACCAGCAGAGTGCGCGGCGCCCTTGCGCCCAACTGCCAGAGCAGAGCGAACTGCACCGGGTTTGTATCCTGAAATTCGTCGATGATGACGCAGTCAATCTCATTCAACACAGCCTGACGCACGGCCCGATCGGTGCGCAATAGCCGTTCCGCTCCGGCGATCATGTCGGCGAAGTCAATCAGACCAAGCGCTTTCTTGCGCGTCTCATAGGCCTCCATCACTTCCTGCGCACAAGCGATCAGGCATCGAAAATGCAGCTTCGCATCAGCCAAGGGTCCGGGATGCGCAGGCAGCGCATCGGCGGCCTGAATGATCGCAGCGGCAAGGTCATCATAGCCGTCGGGCGTCTTCGTGCGGCTGTTCGAGGTGCAAAGATTGCGCAGGGACTGCCAGAGGCTCCAGTCCCGGTCCAGCAGCGTCGGGTCGCGCTCAACGCGGCGAAAGAGGGCAAGGTTCTTTTCCAGCGTCTCGCGGGGGCCCTTGGCGGTGACGGTGGCCATGCCGCCCTCGGGAAAGGCGGCAAGCATGGCGGAAATCGCAGCCGCCAACGCATCACGGGCGGCGGCGGGATCGGCGAGCACCTCGCCATAGATTCTGTCAAGCCGCTCCAATGCGGGTGCGATCAGGCCCGGATCACGGCCCTTGTCACCCAGCCCGCGCAACAGGTCGATCATCGACAGAACCCGACCCCGTAAGGAATCCTCGACCGTTTCGCCCTTTTGCCAATTTGGCTGGTAGCCGAACCGCTCAGGCTCGGCCTTGATCGGGTCAAGCGACTTGGCATGAGCCAGCGCCTGCCGGATCAGCAGGTCCCGCTCGGCATCACCAAGGTGGCGGGGTTGCAGCGATGCGCCCGCCGCCAGCGCATGTTCCGTCAATAGCCGCAGGCCCAGCCCATGGATCGTCGAGACATAAGCCCGCTCAACCGCCATGGCCTCGGCGACCAGCCCGTCCGCCAGAAGACCCGCCCGGATGCGTTCGCGCAATTCGCCCGCGGCGGCTTCGGTAAAGGTCACTGCAAGGATACGCTCGGGCCGCACGATCTTGCGTTTAACCCAGTCGGAAAGCTGGGTCTTGATGCGATGGGTTTTTCCTGCGCCCGCGCCTGCGGGCACGATGACCAATCCCAGGTCTGAGTCTGCCCAGTCCATGGTCATGCCTCCTCGATCTGGCGGATGAATGCGGTGATCAGGGTCGAGCCATCGGTCAGCGCATAGGGTGTGAAGCCTGCCTCTTTCTTGAAAAACCCCTCGTCGGCCGAGGTGTTCAGCACCACTCGTCCTGCCCCAAGTTGCGCCAGCCGTTCAGCAAGCATGGCGACCGCGGCATCGTTGACGCCGTCGCCCATATCGTGCGCGGGCGACCCAGCGGCCGTGGGCAGGCCCGAGGTCAGCAGCCCCCCATCATTCATCAAGTGATACGCAATACCAATCTTGCGGCCGATCAGCGTGTCCATCCCGTCCCCGTCGCGCCGGCTAGGACGGGCGATCATGTCACGATAGAGCCCCGCTTGGAGATCCCAGCCCGCCTCCATACGCCTGCGCCGGGCCGATGTGCCGCTTTTCTTGTGATCGACGACAAGCAGCGCACCGTCAGGCAACTCAAGGATCGCATCGGCCTTGCCGTGCAGGTTGATGCCATGCGCCTCACCGGCCAGCCAGATCTCGTTGCCGATGATCTTTGCGCCAAGCGCCAGCAGATGGCCGCGCCAGCGCAGCGCAGCTTGAAGGATCTCGCGTTCCAGCCCGCTGCGCTCCATTTCCCATGATGCGCTGCGCAGGAACCCCGCGTGGCGGGTCAGCGCACGATCATAGGCCTGCGCGACCGCGACAGTCAGCGCTGCTGGTTCCGGAACGCGTTGGTCCTTGAGGAACACATGCTCGAACACGTCATGGGCGATGTTGCCCTTGGCCATGACATCGAGTTCCTCTGCGGACCAGGACATGTCTCCCGCGCCAACCTCTTCCAAAAGCCAGGCCAGCGGGCTGACGAGGAGCGTTTCCAGCCGAGAGGGCGACTGAGGTTTGGTTGTCCCGTCATCCTTGCGGCGCAGCGCCAGCAGGTCGAGGCCGGGGAAAGACAGGGCCTCGGGCAGATCGTCCGGTTCTGGCAAGGGCGGGAGGCGGTGGTGCGCCACAGGCCAATCGCGGGGCGGCAGGCGCGACAGGTCCAGGATCAGATCCTGCGCATCCTCGACACCCGATATCGCCCGCGCGACCAGGGAAAGCCCGGCCGAGGGTTGCTGCCGTGCCCCAGACAGATCGCGCCACGGGATCAGGAAGGTTACCGAGCCTGAGACAGCCTGGAGCTGCTGATCGAACAGCGAGAGACCTTGCGCCAAACCCTCGGCCCGGCCGGACAGGTGCAGCCCGGTGGCGGCACGGATCGTGATGATTTCGCTGTCCAGAAACATCGGATTGGCGCGTGGGCGCGTTGGGTACAGACCATCGGTGAAATCCGTCACGATCAGATGTCGACAGGGCCGC
>JBIPOH010000360.1:0-3564 GCA_044379435.1 Novosphingobium sp. | reverse complement strand
CTTCGTGGGCGAGGGGCACTTCATGCGCATCCTTTCCGACCTCAATCCGGCGAGCGATGCAGACACGAAGCGCGTGGTGCTGTGCAGCGGCAAGGTGGCCTACGATCTGATCGAGGCGCGCGATGCCGCCGGGATCACCGATACGCAGATCATCCGGCTGGAGCAGCTTTATCCCTTCCCGGGCGAGCCGCTGGCGCTGAGGCTTTCACGCATGGCGAACCTTGAAGAGGTCGTGTGGTGCCAGGAAGAGCCGAAGAACAACGGTTCGTGGTTCTTCGTGGAGCCGCTGATCGAGGATGCGCTGGCCGCCGCTTCGAGCAAGGTGAAGCGCGCGCGCTATGCCGGGCGCAGCGCAGCAGCTTCGCCAGCAACCGGCCTTGCCAAGCGCCATGCGGCTGAGCAGGCGGCGCTGGTGAGCAATGCGCTTTCGCTATCGGTGCGCGGCGAGCTGCGCCGGACCAAGAAGAAGGCCTAAGCGGCCGTATTTTCTCAGGAAGACAATAGCATGTCTATCGAAGTCAAAGTTCCGGTGCTGGGCGAAAGTGTCAGCGAAGCGACGGTGGGCCAGTGGCTCAAGCAGCCGGGCGAGGCCGTGGCGCTTGACGAGCCGATTGCGAGCCTTGAGACCGATAAGGTGGCGGTGGAAGTGCCCTCACCCGTTGCGGGCATCATGGGCGCGCATGTGGCTGCCGAGGGTGAAACCGTGGCGGTGGGTGCGCTGCTGGGCCTGATCGAGACGAGCGGCGTGGCGACTTCGCCTGCCCCGGCAGCTGCGGCTCCGGCTCCGGCTCCGGCTGCTGCTGCGGCGGCAGACGATGCGGCGGCGCTTTCGCCTGCCGTGCGCCGTGCGGTGCTGGAGCATGGGATCGATCCGGCAACGGTGCGCGGGACCGGCAAGGACGGGCGCCTGACCAAGGAAGACGTGCTGGCGGCAGCGGCCTCCAAGCAGGCCGCGCCTGCTCCGACGGTTTCAGCTCCGGCCCCTGCCCCGGCTCCGGTTGTCTCGGTTTCGGGCGAGCGGCGTGAGGAGCGAGTCAAGATGACTCGTCTGCGCCAGACCATCGCCAAGCGGCTGAAGCAGGCGCAGGAAACCGCTGCGATGCTGACCACGTTCAACGACGTGGACATGAGCGCGGTGATGGAAGCGCGCGCGAAGTACAAGGACGTGTTCGAGAAAAAGCACGGCGTGAAGCTGGGCCTGATGAGCTTCTTCGCCAAGGCATCGGTGCTGGCGCTGAAGGATATCCCTTCGGTCAACGCGCAGATGCAGGGCGATGAGATCGTCTACTTCGATTACGTGGACATTTCCGTCGCGGTGTCGGCGCCGAACGGCCTTGTCGTGCCGGTGGTGCGCGATGTCGACAAAATGAGCTTTGCCGGGATCGAAAAGGCGATCGCCGACTACGGCAAGAAGGCGCGCGACGGCACGTTGACCATGGCCGACATGGCGGGCGGCACCTTCACGATCTCTAACGGCGGCGTGTTCGGCGGGCTGATGTCCACCCCGATCATCAACCCGCCGCAGTCTGCCGTGCTGGGGCTGCACCGGATCGAGGACCGCCCGGTTGTCCGCGATGGGCAGATCGTAGTGCGGCCGATGATGTATATCGCGCTGAGCTATGATCACCGCATCATCGACGGGCGCGAGGCGGTGACGGCGCTGAAGACGATCAAGGAAGCGATCGAGGATCCGACGCGGCTGCTGATCGATATGTGATGGGGCGGGCGCTGCGCCCGCATCCTTCGACAAGCTCAGGATGAGCGGATGTTGTGAGGAGTTATGTGGGAAGAGTGTCTCGACCAAACCTGATCCGCTCAGGCTGAGCTTGTCGAAGCCCGCGCGCAACGAAAGAGGCCGATCATGGCTGAATACGATTACGACGTCCTCATCATCGGCGCTGGCCCGGGCGGCTATGTCGCGGCGATCCGCGCGGCGCAGCTTGGGCTGAAGGTGGCGTGCGCCGATGGGCGCGAGACGCTGGGCGGCACGTGCCTCAACGTCGGGTGCATTCCTTCCAAGGCCTTGCTGCATGGATCGGAAAAGTTTGCCGAAGCGGTGGACGGCACGTTTGCCATGTATGGCATCAAGACCGGCCCGGTGACGCTCGATCTGGCGGCAATGCAGCAGCAGAAGCTGGATTCGGTGAAGCAGCTGACGGGCGGGATCGAGTTCCTGTTCAAGAAGAACAAGGTGACCTGGCTGAAAGGCTATGCCGCGTTCGAGGATGCGCACACGGTTTCCGTGGCGGGCCAGAAGGTGACTGCCAAGGACGTGGTAATCGCGACGGGTTCGAGCGTGACACCGCTGCCGGGCGTGACGGTCGACAACGACGCGGGCGTGGTGGTCGATTCCACCGGCGCGCTGGCTTTGGACCGCGTGCCGGAGCACATGGTGGTGATCGGCGGCGGCGTGATCGGGCTGGAGCTGGGCTCGGTCTGGCGGCGGCTGGGTGCCAAGGTGACGGTGGTGGAGTTCCTCGACCAGTTGCTGCCCGGCATGGACGGCGACGTGCGCAAGGAAGCTGCCAAGATTTTCAAGAAGCAGGGCATGGAGCTGAAGCTTTCCACCAAGGTGACCGGCGTTGCCGTCAAGGGCAAGAACGCAACGCTGACGGTGGAGCCTTCGGCAGGCGGCGCGGCGGAAACGCTGAGCGCGGACTGCGTGCTGGTGGCCATCGGGCGGCGGCCGAATGTGGACGGGCTGGGGCTCGACAAGATCGGGCTGGAGCTGAACAAGCGCGGGCAGATCGAGACGGGGCATGATTTCCGCACCGCCGTGCCGGGCGTGTGGGCGATTGGCGACGTGATTCCGGGGCCAATGCTGGCGCACAAGGCCGAAGACGAAGGCGTGGCCGTGGCGGAGTTCATCGCCGGGCAGACGGGCATCGTGAACCACAATGTGATCCCGGGCGTGGTTTACACCTTCCCCGAATTCGCGGGCGTGGGCCTGACCGAAGAGGCGGCGCGCGAGAAGGGTGAGGTGAAAGTCTCCAAGTTCCCGATGCTGGCCAACAGCCGCGCCAAGACCAACCACGAGCCCGACGGCTTCGTGAAGGTGATCGCGGATGCCAAGACCGAGCGCGTGCTCGGCGTGTGGTGCATCGCGAGCGTTGCGGGTTCGATGATTGCGGAAGCCGCGCTGGCGATGGAATTCGGCGCGACGGCGGAGGATATCGCCTATACCAGCCACGCGCATCCGACCCATGCAGAGGCGCTGAAGGAAGCGGCGATGGGGATTGGCGGCAAGCCGATCCATATGTGAGGGGGCTGGGCAATAAATAGGGACAGTCCCTGTTTATTCTAAAGATCTGCCCGTCGCCCCGTGCCTGACACGGGGCTTGGCTCTATTATGCCGCCAAGAAAAGCCAAGGCCCGTGTCAAGCACGGGCCGACCAAGGTTTGTTGACTAGCGAACCGAAGGCCTGTTCCGCCATTGCTAGGCGCGTTTGCGGACTTCGACTTCGAGGAACTGCGGCGCGCTGGTGCTGATCATGCGGGCGGCGGCAGCGAGGGCATAGGGGCTCGCGCGGTAGCGCGTGACGAGGCCGCCTGCGCCATCGCTGA
>JBIPOH010000359.1:0-3572 GCA_044379435.1 Novosphingobium sp. | reverse complement strand
ACGCAGGCGGGCAGCCGAAATGGCGCGATCATTGCCTCGATTGTCAGCCTTGCCGAAGCGCTCGGCATGGAAACGACGGCAGAAGGCGTGGAAACGCTCGATGAACTCGATCTGGTCCGCATGCTGGGTTGCAGCCACGTCCAGGGCTATATCTATGAACGCGCTCTCTCCGCCTCGGCCACGCAGACGCGCCTTGCCACGGGCCTCATCGCCATCGCGCGCGGCCCCCGCTCGGCCCGCGCCACGCGGCAAGCCATGCTGCGCCGCGTCGTGCTCGATCACGGCGGCCACCAGTACAATGGCACCGTGCGCAACATGTCGCTGACGGGTGCGCTGATCGAAGGGCTGTGGAACGTCCCGCCGGGCACGATCTTCCGCATCCAGCTCACCGATGGCCACATGGTCACCGCCACTTGCCGCTGGGCGAGCGATGACCGCATGGGCGTTGAATTCTCGCAGCCGCTGCGGCTCGATGATGATGGCCGGATTGCCGCTGTGGCGATCCGCTCCACCCTGCCGCCGCCCGATCCCGCCGCAAACCAGCGCAAGGTCGGGTAAAGGCCCCAGCCTCGCGGGGGGGGGGGGGCTAACCCCGGCCGAAGATCTTCGTGATCAGCCTGCTGCCGGTCCCCAGCGGGTTGCGCCGGATCTCGCGCTCCTGCTCGCCAAGGTACAGGAACACCCCGTCGCTGGCCTTCTGCGTGACATAGCCGGTCAGATCCTTCGCGCCGAACTGCCCGCCGATCAGGCTGTTCTTCGCGGTGAAGCTGTCGAGCGCCTGAAAGGCTTTCACGCCGGAGAGCGACCGGGCCACCACCGGGTTCATCTGCGTCTGCAGCTCCGGCCCCATGGTGCGGCGGAAATAGTCGGTGGCGGAGGTATCGCCGCCCGTCACGATCCCCAGCGCATCGGTCACCGTCATGCGCGTGATCGACCGCTTGAGAAGCGGCAGCGCCTTGCTCACCGCGCCTTCGGCTGCGGCATTGAGCTTGCCGGACAGGCCATGGGTCACTCCGGCGCGGTCGAGCGCCGAGAACAGCCCGTCGAGCCGCCCTAGCGCGCCGGGCAGGCCGATGCGCACTCTGGGATCGTTGGCAAAGCCGCCCGGCTGCCCCAACTGGGACACAACGCGTTCGGCGGCCTTGCCGAGCGCGAGCTTGAGCCCGCCGGAAGCCTGCGCGCTCGTCACATTCGGCGGTGATGCGGCAGGGCTGGCCGCCGGAGCAGCCGGGGCGGCTGCCCCGCTGCCCAGGATCCGGCCCAGCAGGGCCCCCGCATCCTGCGCGGATTGTGCGGCAGCCGTGCCTGCCGCCAAAGCGGCGCAGGCCGCGCCCGTTGCCAGAAAACGTCTGTGCTTCATCATCCTCTCCGCTGCCGATCGTTGTGCCGGACTGGCTTTTGGTCCCTAGGCCTTTCTACCAGTGTGCGCTGGTCCTGCCCTCTGCGCCAGTCTTAACCTTGGCGCTAATCAAAATGGCAATGGCCGCTCTGCGCGCCGCCCCCTAGCCCGGTGCATTGCCCAGCATTCGCTTCAGGAGCCTGCCATGCCGCACACCAATCGCCGCGTTTTCATCAGGCAGTACCGCGAAGGAATGCCGCTGCTGGAAGATTTCGGGGTGGAGGAAACGGTGATGACCGATCTGCCTGCGGATCATGCGGTGGTGAAGGTCGACACGCTGTCGATGGACGCCTGGATACGCACCACGCTCACCCCCGGCGCCTTCCACGAAACCGCTGAACTGGGCTCCACCATCCGCGCCCTCGGCGTGGGGCAGGTGGTGGAAAGCACGGCAGCCGGGCTGACGGCGGGGGATTGGGTCTATGGCCCGCTTTCGGCGCAGA
Organism: Novosphingobium sp.; assembly: GCA_044379435.1. GTDB lineage: Bacteria > Pseudomonadota > Alphaproteobacteria > Sphingomonadales > Sphingomonadaceae > Novosphingobium. Next base: position 1,730 of record JBIPOH010000359.1, on the reverse strand, counting down.
CTCACGCGCTCCTGCCGGCCGGTGCGCTGACGAAACTCGATCTTTCGAACAGCATCCAGCCGCGTGATTATGTCGGCCCGCTGGGGGTGACGACGGGCCTCACCGCGTGGGTGGGACTGATCGCGGTCGCCGAAGTGCAGGCGGGCGAGACGGTGCTCGTCTCGGGCGCGGCGGGCGCGGTGGGATCGATGGTGGTGCTGCTGGCGAAGGCGCGCGGCGCGCGGGTGATCGGCATTGCCGGCGGGCCGGACAAATGCCGCTACTTGCGCGAGAAGCTCGGCGCCGATGTCGCGATAGACTACAAGAACGCCGATCTCGCCGCCGAAGTGGCCAGCGCGGCACCGGGCGGGATCAACGTGTTCTTTGATAATGTCGGCGGCGAGATCCTCGATATCGCGCTCGCCAACCTTGCCCCGGCCAATGCGCGCATCGCCATCTGCGGTGCGATTTCGCAGTATTCCGACCTCGCAAACGTGCGCGGCCCGAAGAACTACCTCAAGCTCGCCGAACGCAACGCCGCGATGAAAGGCTTTGTCGTCACGCACCATGCCGCGCGCTTTGCCGAAGCCAAAGCCGAGATCGCCGCGCTGATGCGTGATGGCAAAGTGGTGCTGCCCGAGCACGTTGTTGAAGGGATCGATCACTTTGCCGACGCGCTGCTGCTGCTCTTTGCTGGTGGGCACACCGGCAATCTGCTGGTGCGCCCCTGACAGCGGCGCAGGATCATTCCTGCGCGGCGTAGGTCTTGACCAGATCATACAGAAAATCGCGCGCGGTCAGCACGGATTGCACCGCGATCCGTTCGTCGTGGCTGTGCACGTTGTTGCCGTCGGGATCGGTATAGAGCCCCGGCACGCCGTAAGTCGGGATGCCGAGCAGGCCAAGATAGGTCGCGTCCGTTGCGCCGGTCATCATGCCGGGCACAAGCGGAACGCCCGGATAGTAGCGCGCCACCAGCTGTTCGGCAGGCCGGACGATGCTTGCGGTCAGTGGCGGTGTTGTCGCCAACGGGCGCACCCGGCCTACGAGAGAGATGACGATGCCCGGATCGGCAATGGCCTTGATCAGCGCATCGCGGGTGGTCTCGGCATTCTCGCCGGGGATGATGCGGCAATTGACCGAGCCCTTGGCGGTTTGCGGCAGCGCATTGAGCACCGTGCCGCCTTGCACCAGCGTGGCAGCGCAAGTGGTGCGCAGCATTGCGTTGAGCGTGCGGTCGGCCGAAACGGTCTTCTCTGCATCGGCATCGTCAGGATTGGCGGCAAGCCGCACCATCGCCGCGCCCAGCGCATCACCCCGTCTGGCGCCTACGCCGCTGAAATAGCTGAGCGTCGTTGGGTTGAAGCGGATCGGAAAACGAAGGGCGCTGACTTTGGCAAGTGCAGCGGCCAGCTTGTAGATCGCGTTGTCATCGTTCGGAGTAGAGCTGTGCCCGCCGCTGCTGAAGGCTTCGAGATCGAAATTGCGATTGGCCTTTTCGCCGATCACGATCGACTGGCTGACAAGTTTGCCTGTGCGATCGGTCATGCCGCCGCCACCTTCGTTAAGCGCGAATTCGGCGGCGAGCAGTTCGGGGCGGTGGCGCGCCAGCCACTCAACGCCGTTCATCCGTGCGCCGGTTTCTTCGCCGCAGGTCAGCGCCAGCCTGATCGTGCGCTTGGGCTTGTGGCCACTGGCCCGGAAGCGCAGCAGCGTATCGATCCAGATCGAATCGAGCGCTTTCATGTCCG
>JBIPOH010000358.1:0-3590 GCA_044379435.1 Novosphingobium sp. | reverse complement strand
AATTGCTGGCGGCGCTTGGTGATTGGGAGATCACGCACCTGATCCATCCCGAAGGCGGAGAAGCTGACGCGGCCGAGGCGATTGCGACCGCCGACGCCCTGCTATTCTACGACATGGCAGGCTACACCTTTGCCAATGGCACCGTGACGATGCGCCCGCCCTCGCCTGCCTTCCGCGACGCGATCACCGCGCGGTTTGCGGCAGGCAAGGGCGCGGTCGCTTTGCACCACGCGCTGGCCGGGTGGGCCGAATGGCCGGAATGGCATGAGTGGCTCGGCGGCGGGTTCCTCTACCAGCCGGGCGAATGGCAGGGCGAGGCGTGGCCCGATTCCGGCTATCGCCATGATGTCGCCTATGACGCCCATGTCATCGCCGATCACCCCGTGACACGCGGGTTGCCCGCCCGCTTTCCGGTGACCGAGGAAGTCTATCTATGCCCGATTGATGAAAGCGCCATCATCCCGCTGATGCGGGCCGAGGGGTTCGCTTTCACAGCGGGCAACTTCTACTCCGCCGCCAACGCCGTCGCAGGCGCGATGTTCAGCCGCGAGGGATGGGATCATCCGCCCGGCAGCAACTGCATCGCATGGGAAAGCCGCACCTGCCCGGCCCCGCTTATCTACCTGCAATGCGGCGACGGCCCCGCGACCTACGCCAACCCGCACGTCCGGCAGATGCTGGCCCAGGCGCTCGACTACACCTCAGGAGGAACCGCATGACCCCGCAGCAAACTGTCGAAGCCTTCATCAGCCATTGGAACGCCTGCGATATCGACGCGATGCTGGCCCTATGCGCGCCAGAAATCGTCTATCACAACATTCCGATGGAGCCGGTCCACGGCACCGCCGCGATGCGCGAAATGGTTGCCGGATTTCTGGCCGATATCGCATCCTGCGACTGGCAGACCCACGCCATTGCGGCGAACGGCAACACCGTGCTGACAGAGCGCACGGACGCGTTCAACTTCAAGGACGGCCGCCGCGCCGCAGTTCGGGTGATGGGCACTTTCGAACTTGACGAGGCAGGCCAGATCTCCGCTTGGCGCGACTATTTCGACATGGCTGAATTTGTACGCGAATTTGCCGCAGGGTGATGTTCTGCGCACAATCCTAACACAAACGCGCATCGCAAGGGGGGCGGGGTCATGGCTAGGCTTGCGCCATAATATCCAAGGGTCTGGAGCCGCCTCACATGAACAAGCCACAAGGCAACGTGTTTGCGCCTGAAACGCTGATCGATCCGTTCGACCATTACCGCGCCATGCACGAGGCCGGGGTTGCGATCGAACTTCTCGAAGGCATGAACACCTACGTCGTCTACAGCTATGACCTGTGCAGCGAGGCGACCACCAAGCCGGAGATCTTCTCGAACGATTTCACCGCGCTGATGGGGCGTGAGGCGGATGAGGATATTCAGGCCATTCTGGCTGAGGGCTGGCCTGACCTGCCGACCCTGCTGACCGCCGACCACCCGGTTCACACCCGCAACCGCAAGCTGGTGAACCTCGCCTTCTCGGCCCCGCGTGTGAACGCGATCGAGGCCGACATGCGGCAGAAATCGATCGACCTGATCGAGGCCTTTGCCGACCGGGGGGAATGCGAATTCGTCGAGGAATTCGGCGTGCCGCTGCCGGTGGCCATGATCGCCGGGCAAATCGGGCTGGATGACGATCCCAAGCGGGTCAAGCGCTGGTCCGATGCGGCGGTCGACCGTTTCAGCCAGATGGTCGATCACGACCGCAAGCTCGAATGCGCGCGGTCACTGGTCGAATTCCAGCACTACATGAAGGGCCTGATCGATGACCGCCGCGCCAATGGCGGCAATGACCTGCTGACCGATCTGGTCGAAGCGCGGATTGAGGGGGAGACCCCGCTGATTGACCCCGAAATCATGTCGCTGATGCAGCAATTCATGGTGGCTGGGAACGAGACCACCACCTCGACGCTGGCCGGCGGGCTGCTCCAGCTGATCCGCAATCCCGATCAGATGGCCAAGGCCAAGGCGGCGGCAGGCGGGCGCGATCCCAAGGTCATCGGCAATCTTGTCGAAGAGGCGCTGCGCTACGAAACGCCGACGGCGGGGATGTGGCGCATCGTCAAGCAGGACACCGAACTGGGCGGCATGGCGATCCCGGCGGGCAGCGTGGTGCAGCTGCGCTATGCCGCAGCCAACCGCGATCCTTCCCGGTTCCCCGACCCTGACACATTCGACATCGAGCGCACCAACGCCCGCACCCACCTCAGCTTCGGCAAGGGGCCGCATATGTGCGTGGGCAACATGCTCTCCCGCAAGGAAATGCTGGTCGCTTTCGACGAGCTGCTCGAACGGCTCGATAACTTCGCCGTCAAGGACGAGAGCGAAATCCGCATCCTCCCCAACATCCTGCTGCGCGGGGTGACCCACCTGCCGATCACGTTCACGCGGAAAGCCTGACGCACATGAATTTCGACCTTTCCGAAGAACAGCAGATGTTCGTAACCTCGGTCGAGCGCTTCGCCGCGCCCGTGGATGTGGAAGCCCGGCGCAAGCTGCGGCTCTCGCCCACCGGCTATGACCGGGCGCGCTGGCAGCAATTGGCCGAGATGGGCCTGATCGCGCTCGCGGCGGGCGAGGATGCGGGCGGCATGGGCGGCTCGGCGGTGGATCTGGCGCTGGTGGCGGAAGCCATCGGCAAGGCCAATGCCCCCGATCCCTTGCTCGAACACGGCATCCTGCCCGCGCTGCTGCTGGAACGCGGCGGCGCGACCGAAGCGCTTGAAGGCGTGCTGGCAGGCGAAACCATCGCCACCCTCGCCTGGACCGAGCGCGGCCAGCGCTACAGCCTCAAGGCCAAGGGCATGAAGGCCGATGGCACTGAGAGCAGCGTGACCCTCACCGGCGAAAAGACCATGGTGATGGGCGCGCTGATCGCCGATCTGTTCATCGTCACCGCCGATATGGGCGGGGAGACGGCCTGCTTCCTCGTGCCAAAGGGCGCGCCGGGGCTGGAAGTGCGGGCCTATCGCCTTGCCGATGGCAGCATCGCGGGCGAGTTGAAACTGACCCGCACCCCTGCCGCTGCAAAGCTGGCGCTGGATGCGGAAGGGCTTGCTGCCGTCGCTGCTGAAATGCGCCTTTACGCCGCCGCCGAAATGGTTGGGCTGGGCCAGCGCTTGCTCGATGACACGCTGACCTATGTGAAGGAGCGCGAGCAGTTTGGCGTTGCCATCGGCAGCTTCCAGGCGCTCCAGCACCGGCTGGTCGATTGCTATGCCCGCGAAGAACAGGCGCGCTCGATGCTGCTGCGCGCGGCGCTGACCGACCGCGGCGATGCCGCCAAGTGGCAGCGTGCCGCCGCCGGGGCCAAGGCCTTCATCGGCGAAAACGTCGATGCGATTGCGCGGGAAGCGGTGCAGATGCACGGCGGGATGGGGATCACGGACGAGTTGGCGATCGGCCACGCCTTGAAGCGCGTGCTGGTACTTGCCCGGCTGTTCGGTGACGTCGACACCGTGCTCGCCGAATATGCTTTGGCAGCCTGAGGGGGCTTGGACATGGGACAGAAGATCGACCCGAACCTATGGAGCGACGGGCCGGAACCGCACCTGATG
>JBIPOH010000400.1:0-3204 GCA_044379435.1 Novosphingobium sp. | reverse complement strand
GACATGGGTGCCTGCGCCTGAACTGGTGATCGCGCTTACCGGTGTGGCGGAACTGGCGGGCGCTGCGGGGCTGCTGCAACCGTGGTCTCCCGCTTTGCGCCGCGCTGCTGGCTGGGGGCTGGCGGCTTATGCTGTCTGCGTGTTCCCGGCCAACATCGTCCACTTCATCCGCGACATGGCCCAGCCCGATTATGGGCTCGGCCTCGGCTATCACGTGCCGCGCATGTTTGCGCAGCCAGTGCTCGTCTGGCTCGCCCTATGGGTTGGACAGGTCCTGCCCATTCGGGCAAGGGCAGCGCATGAGCGATGAAGATTATGTGTTCGACGAGGACAGCGGCGAGTGGATGCCAGCTTCCGAACTGGCAGCCAAGCGCGTAGCGGAAGGCACTGTCGAAGTGCGCGACGCGGTGGGCAACCTGCTGGCAGACGGCGATCAGGTGACGCTGATCAAGGACCTCGAGGTCAAGGGCGCGGGCCAGACGCTCAAGCGTGGGACGCTGATCAAATCGATCCGACTGACCGGCGACGCGCAGGAAATCGATTGCCGGTTCGACGGGATCAAGGGCCTCGTCCTGCGCGCCGAGTTCGTCAAGAAGCGCTGATTTTCAGGGAACTTGCTGCGCGCTCGTAAGAGCATACATGCCATCAAGCCGGTGCCAGACAACCGTGGTCCAGCGCGTCCCATCGGCCATGCGCAAGGCCATGCGCAAGTTGGTGCCGGCCACCACCTGAGTCTGGGCGGATAGCACTTCGGCCAGCACGCCGGGCCCCGGCGGAAGCTGCGACACCGCAAAGCGGGCGGCGGCCTGAACCCGCTCACTGGCCGGATCGGCGATGCTCCAACCACCGGCAATTGCGGGTCTCACAACAGGTTCCGCAGCCTTGGGAGCGCAAGCCGCCAGCCCTGCGCCTAGCATCATCGCAAGCACAAAAAACCAGTGAGTGCGTGTTTTGCAACTGTCTGCGCGATGATTACAATTGCCGCTCATTGTGCGGTGCACCATAGCGCTCTTAACAAAAAAACAAGGGTGCTCGAAGGCAAATTCTTCCGACTTCAAAGGGGATTTTGCCATGTTTATCAAGTCTTTCCAGATCGCCGCTGCTGCCGCCCTGTTCGCTGCTCCGGCATTTGCGCAGGCTGAAGAAGCCAAGGCCCAGTTTACGCACGAAGGTGTCACTTACACCTATACCACGCAAGTGTCGGGCGGCGAGCGCGTGATCCGCGGCACCGCTTTCAACGGCAAGGCCCCATTCGAACTCCACGTGCGTGGCCGCTATGTCACTGGCACGTTCAACAACCAGCCGGTCGATTTCAGCCAGGCCGAAGCCAAGGCACTGGGCATTCAGTTCGCCGCGAAGTGAACTTTGCGTAGCGCTCGCTTGCGCTACGTTCACAGACAAGGCCCTCGCACAGCGCCAGACAGGCGTTTTGCGGGGGCTTTTTCGTGTGCGCGCGGGGGATCGCTGGCCAAGCCCCGGCCAAAGGCCTAAGGCTGCCCCCCGGCCATTCCGTCGGCACGGAGAGCAAACATGGCCAAAGGTCAGAAGAAATCGAACCGCGAGGCCCGCAAGCCCAAAGCGGAAGCACCCAAGAAGCAGAACGCTTCCAATCCCAGCCAGAAGCAAGGTGTGGTCGCGGGGCTCGACAATATGAAGCGCAGCACCTGATCCAGCCCGGCAGCGCTTCTGTCTGTCGCTGTCATGCAGGCTGTGGCAAGGGCCGGGAATGAACTCGCCCCCTGCTCCCAGTCTTGGCCCCATCCGCATTCTGGTCGATGGCGATGCCTGCCCGGTCAAGGACGAAATCTACAAGGTCGCTTGGCGGCACGAAGTGGCCGTGGTGGTGGTGAGCAATTCGCCGTTCCGCGTGCCGGTGCATCCGCTGGTGCGGCGCGTTTTGGTGGATGGCGGGTTCGATGCGGCGGACGATTGGATCGCCGGGGAAGCCGGGCCGCGCAGCGTGGTGATAACCGCCGACATCCTGCTTGCGGACCGCTGCCTGAAAGCAGGCGCCGTGGTGCTTTCCGGCAATGGCAAGCCCTTCACCACCAGTTCCATCGGCGGCCAGATCGCCACCCGCGCAATCATGGCAGACTTGCGCGCGGGCGGTGACGTGATTGGCGGGCCAGCGCCGTTCTCCAAGGCAGACCGATCACGGTTCCTTTCGGCGCTTGATGATGCACTGGTGCGGCTGAAGCGGGGGTAACGGCCTGCGCCCTACCCTTCCGCTTCGCGCTGGATGGCTGCTTCGCCGCCGATGCGCGAACTGATCCGGCCGAGAATCGTCAGCACCGTGACCGCCAGAACAGTCGCGACAACCGCATAGCTGTAGAGCCCGGCGAGGTTTTCGCCCATGCCCAGCATGGCGAGCGTGGCCTTGATCGCCTCGTTCCACGCCAGCGCGGCGACGAGGCCGAGCGAGGCGGAGGCGAGCGCGATCATCGTCTGGATCATGGCTTTGGCGTCGGTCATTGTTAAGCGGTTCCCTTGGTTGATGGTCATCCAAGGGTGACGCGGGGCCGGGGTGATTGCAAGGGTTGGCGTTTACCCCGCCACCACCCGCAGCGCGGGCGGTCCCCCTCCCCATCTGCACTTCGTGAAAATGGGGAGGATTGAGGACTATTCCGCTGCTGGCAGGTAAAGCTCGCTGCCCGCCTCGCGGTACTTCTCGCTCATTTGCGCCATCCCCGCCTCGGCTTCGGCTTCGTTCGCCACAAAGGTGGTGATGTCGGCGTTCTGCTTGGCGGCGAATTCGCGCACTTCCTGGCTGATCTTCATCGAGCAGAACTTCGGCCCGCACATCGAGCAGAAGTGCGCCGTCTTCGCGCCTTCGGCCGGAAGTGTCTGGTCGTGGTACTGTTCGGCCGTGTCGGGATCGAGCGACAGGTTGAACTGATCGCGCCAGCGGAAATCGAAGCGCGCGCGGCTGAGGGCATCATCCCGGAACTTGGCCGCCGGGTGCCCCTTGGCGAGATCGGCCGCGTGGGCCGCCAGCTTGTAGGTCACCACGCCAACCTTGACGTCATCGCGGTCGGGCAGGCCGAGGTGCTCCTTGGGCGTCACATAGCAAAGCATCGCGGTGCCGAACCACCCGATCATGGCAGCGCCGATGCCGCTGGTGATGTGGTCATAGCCCGGCGCGATATCGGTCACGAGCGGCCCGAGCGTGTAGAACGGGGCTTCGCCGCAAACGGCGAGCTGCTT
>JBIPOH010000357.1:0-3604 GCA_044379435.1 Novosphingobium sp. | reverse complement strand
GTGATCGTCGGCACCATCTTCCTCGCTGTCTGCCAGGCCCGCGCCTACAAGGGCCACTTCACCCCGCGCCAGCACTTCGGCTTCGAAGCAGCGGCCTGGTATTGGCACTTCGTCGACGTGGTGTGGCTGTTCCTCTTCGTCGCCATCTACGTGTGGGGCGGCTGGGGCGCGCCGATCGAGTGATCCGGTGACGGCTTCGCATGAAGCATCGAAGGGGCAGGGCGGAGCGATCCGCGCTGCCCTTTTCGGTTTGTGCCCGCGCTGCGGCGCGCGCTCTGTGTGGGATGCGCCTGCGGCCTTCGCGCCTGCCTGCCGGGGATGCGGGCTGGCATTTGCGGATCATGAGCCAAGGGGGCGCTTGCTCTATCTCGTCGTGCTTCCGCTGATTTTCGTGCTGATCGTGGCCGCGCTCAAGCTGGATGAGGCGCTGAGGCCGCCGCTGTGGCTGCTGCTGGGCCTGATCACGCTGGTCGTGCCGGGCTCGATCATCGGTGCCTTGCGGCTCGCCAAGGCTACACTGCTTATTGCGCGGCTGCGGGCGGCGGGAGCCCTCGCATGAAGCGGATACCAGTTTTGCCGACGCTGCTGGTGCTGGCGGCTGTGGGTTACATGATCCACCTTGGCCTGTGGCAGATTGAGCGGCTGAGCGAGAAGGAGGCGATGCTTGCGCGCTATGAAGCGGCGCAGTCGTCCCAAGACGAAGTGCGCTGGCCTGATACGGCTGAGGGGGCAGAGCGCGCGCTCTATCACCGCGCGCGCATCGGTTGCCGCACGGCCGCCGGCCAGACCACCCTCTCGGGCCGCAATGCCAAGGGCGAGGCCGGGCTGGCCCATACGGTAACCTGCACCGATGCCGAGGGCGGCACGCGGCAGGTGGTGCTGGGCTGGTCGCGCAATCCCGCCTCCCCGGCGTGGACAGGCGGCGTGGTCGAGGGCTGGATTGCACCAGGGCCGCGCCTCGTTGCAGACCCGCCGCTGGCCGGGCTGGAGGCGAACGCCCGGCCCGATCCCAAGGACATCCCCAACAACCACCTGGCTTATGCGGTGCAGTGGTTCCTCTTCGCGGGCGTTGCGCTGGTGATCTATGCGGTGGCGCTGCGCGGGCGGATGCGCGGGAAATAGGTTCTCCCGATGCCAAATCTGCAAGCGCCCCGCCCAAGTCCCCAAATCCTTGCGCCCCGCGCCCCCGGCGGCTAACCGGCTTGCCCATGAAGTACGTCAGCACCCGGGGCAGCGCGCCCTCGCTCGATTTCGAGGGCGTGACCCTCGCCGGCCTCGCTTCCGATGGCGGGCTTTATGTGCCCGAACGCTGGCCGACGTTCACCAAGGACGAGATCGCCGCGATGGCGGGGCTGCCTTATGCCGAGCTTGCGGCCAAAGTCATGCAGCCCTTCGTCGGCGACTGTATCGCGCCGGAGCGGCTGCTGGAGCTGACGCGCGAGGCCTATGGCCGCTTTGCCCATGCCGCCGTCACGCCGCTGGTGCAGCTGGACGAGCGGCAGTGGCTGCTCGAGCTGTTCCATGGGCCGACGCTGGCGTTCAAGGATGTCGCGCTTCAGCTTCTGGGACTGCTTTTCGAGGAGTTCCTCTCGCGCCGCGACGATCACCTGACGATCTTCGGCGCAACCTCAGGCGATACCGGTTCCGCTGCGATCGATGCGGTGGCGGGGCGCGCCAAGGTCGATATCTTCATGCTCCACCCGCATGGCCGGGTTTCGGATGTGCAGCGGCGGCAGATGACCACGGTGCTGGCGCCCAACGTGCACAACATCGCCATGGACGGCAGCTTTGACGATGCGCAGGCCATGGTGAAGCGCATGTTCAACGACAAGGGCATGAACCAGCGGTTTGGCATCGCGGCGGTCAATTCGATCAACTGGGCGCGGCTGATGGCGCAGGTGGTCTATTATTTCGCCGCCGCGCTGCAGCTGGGCGCGCCTGAGCGCCGCGTGGCGTTTTCGGTGCCGACGGGCAATTTCGGCGATGTGTTTGCGGGCTATGTTGCGGCGCAGATGGGCCTGCCCATCGAACGGCTGATCGTGGCGACCAACATCAACGACATCCTCCACCGTGCTCTCTCCACCGGTGATTATTCCGCAGGCACGGTGACGCCGACGGCCGCGCCATCGATGGATATTCAGGTCTCCTCGAACTTCGAGCGGCTGCTCTATGATGTCGGCGGGCGCGATGGTGCGGCGATGGCGGCGCAGATGCAGCTGTTCGAGAGCACCAAGGCGCTGCAACTGACGAACGCACAGCGCGAGGCAGCGGCCAAGCTGTTCACCAGCACGCGGGCGGACGCGGCGGAAATGGCGCAGGCGATGCGCTGGGCGCACGAGGCCTGCGGCGAAGTGCTCGACCCGCACACCGCTATTGGCCTTCATGCTGCGCGCGTGGCCGAGGGGCTTGGCCCCGATGTGCCGGTGGTGACGCTGGCGACGGCTCACCCCGCCAAGTTCCGCGATGCGGTTGAGCGCGCGACGGGCGTGCGGCCTGCGCTGCCCACGCGCATGGGCGATCTGTTCGAGCGCGAGGAAGCCTATACGCGCCTGCCCGGCGATTATGACACGGTCGCCGCATGGATTGCCGAGCGCGCGACGCCCAAGAGCGGTCCGAGCGCCGGCTGACGTGGCCGACCTCGATCTTCAGGCCAAGCTGATGGTCGGGCCAGGCTGGGACCAGTTTGGCCTGATCGACAGCGGCGATGGGCGCAAGCTTGAGCGCTATGGGCCCTACCGGTTCATCCGTCCCGAACCGCAGGCCATGTGGGCGCCGCGGCAGGCCTTGTGGGATGCGCACGGCGAATTCGTGCCCGGTTCGGACGAGGATGGCGGCGGCCGCTGGACTTATGCCAAGCCGGTCCCGCGTGAGGGCTGGCCGCTCGATTGGCGCGGGATCGGCTTCACTGCGCAGTGCACGCCGTTTCGCCACCTCGGCTTCTTTCCCGATATGGCCCCGGTGTGGGACTGGATGGGCGAGCATCTGGATGGCCGCAGCGATGCGAGCACCATGAACCTGTTCGGCTACACCGGTGTCGGCACGATGGCGCTTTCGCGCTTCGGCCCGGTGACGCATGTGGACGCATCCAAGAAGGCCGTGGCGCAGGCGCGTTCCAATGCGGCGGTGGCCGGGATCGAGGATCGGCCCGTGCGCTGGATCGTCGACGACGCGGCCAAGTTTGCGGCGCGCGAGGTGCGGCGGGGCAAACGCTATGACGGGATCATCCTCGATCCGCCCAAGTTCGGGCGGGGGCCGGACGGCGAAGTGTGGCGGCTGGAGGAGAACCTGCCCGCGCTGATCGCCGATTGCGCGCGGCTGCTGGATGCGGAGAGCCGGTTCCTGTTCCTCACTGTCTATGCCGTGCGCATGTCTTCGCTCGCGATTGGTGGGCTGCTGGCCGAAGCCTTGGCCGGGCTGCCGGGCAAAGTGGAGCACGGCGATCTGGCAATCCGCGAGGACGGCCCAGATGGTGGGAACGCTGGCCGCATCCTGCCCACTGCGATCTTCGCCCGCTGGTCCAATCCCGCAGCATAAGCAAAACTGGGTCACCCCCAAATCTGATAGCGCGCACTGGACAATGCGGCGGCAGGGTGCCAGAGGCGCG
>JBIPOH010000356.1:0-3610 GCA_044379435.1 Novosphingobium sp. | reverse complement strand
CCCGTCGCTCTCTATCTAGGAGATGCGGCCCGGTTTCTCAAGGTGCCGGTTCGGAAAGGTGCGCGGCGAGCTTTTCCACGCGCGCGGCCAGCGTTTCGATGCGCGCGATCACTTCAGCGGCGGGGGGGGCAGTGGGGGCAGCCGGTTCGGGCTCGGCTTCCTGTGCCTCATCGCGCGGCGGCGGCATCTGGCGGTGGAGTTCGTGGAGTTCGTCCGCCAGCATCAGCGCCGCGAACAGGAGCATGCGCGGCTCGCTTTGACCCGGACCCCCACCGCCGCGCGCCGCGCGTTCGGCGACCATACGGCCGAGCATCTCGATATGCGCTTCCTCGCCGTCCGCTGCGGAGACGGTGTAGGGGCGGCCGCCGATGGTCAGGGTGACGTTGCTCATGGGAAGAGAGGCCTGATCATGTTCGGGTTTACTGCGGCAGGTTGGCGAGCAGCAGATCGAGTTGCTCGATTTCCTGCGTCACGCGCTCCTTGAGCTTGCGATGGCGGGTGCGCAGGTCTGCCACTTCGGCAGACGGGGTCGTGGCGGCCACCGCGGCTTCGAGGCGGGCAAGCGCCTGCTCGATCCTGTCCAGCGCCGCGTCGAGCGGAGAATCCTGCGCCTGCGTCATCATCCCGATGATCGCTAGCACAATTGCCTAACCTCGCAAGCCGGGACCGCTCCCACTTTCCCCAACATTGACGCTACGGGCCTAACCTTGACGCTATCAAGGAGCGCTCCCAAAGAGAGCCCGCTGCCGAATCGGCGGTTGCAGCGCGGCATTGGCTGCGGAATCGAAGGTCAGGACAGGGAATGGAACGGGATCAGGCCACACTGGCGCCTATGGCAAATGCCATCCGCGCGCTGGCGATGGATGCGGTCGAGGCCGCCAATTCGGGGCATCCCGGTATGCCGATGGGCATGGCCGATGTGGCGACCGTGCTGTTTACCCAGTTCCTGAAGTACGATCCTGCTGCCCCCAAGTGGGCGGATCGCGACCGCTTCGTGCTTTCGGCGGGCCACGGCTCGATGCTGATCTATGCGCTGCTGCACCTGACCGGCTATGCCGCGCCGACGATGGACGACATCCGCAAGTTCCGCCAGCTGGGCAGCCCCTGCGCGGGCCACCCGGAAAACGACATGCTGGAAGGCGTGGAATGCACCACCGGCCCGCTGGGGCAGGGCGTGGCAATGGCGGTGGGCATGGCGGTGGCCGAGCGGCACCTTAACGCGACCTTTGGCAGCGAGCTTGTCGATCACAAGACCTGGGTGATCGCGGGCGATGGCTGCCTGATGGAAGGCGTGAACCACGAGGCGGTCGGTCTTGCGGGCACGCTGGGCCTCGGGCACCTCAACGTGCTGTGGGACGACAACAAGATCACCATCGATGGCGATACTTCGCTTTCGACCACTGAAGACATTCTCGCGCGCTATGCGGCAAGCGGTTGGCATACTGCCACGTGCGATGGGCATGACTTCGCCGATATCGCCCGTGCGCTGGCTGAAGCCGCCGCCGATCCGCGCCCTTCGCTGGTCTCGTGCAAGACGGTGATCGGCAAGGGCGCGCCCAACAAGCAGGGCGGGCACAACGTGCATGGCTCGCCGCTGGGCAAAAGCGAGATCGAGGCCGCGCGGGAATATCTGGGCTGGACTTCGGCGCCGTTCGAAATTCCGGCAGACATTCTGGCCAACTGGCGTGCAGCGGGTGCCACGGGCGCTGCGGCGCGGGCCGCTTGGGAAGCGCGGGCTGCTTCGCATCCGCAAGGCGCTGAACTGGCACGCCGCATGGCAGGCGAACTTCCCGCCGATACAAGCGCAGCGGACGCCTATATCCAGAGCCTGATCACCACCCCGCCGACGGTCGCGACGCGCAAGTCCAGCGAAATGGCGCTTGAGGCGCTGACCGCAGCGATCCCCGAGATGATTGGCGGTTCGGCGGACCTTACGGGTTCGAACAACACCAAGACCAAGGCGACCGGTCCGCTGACCCGGGACAGCTACGGCGGGCGTTATGTCTACTACGGCATTCGCGAATTCGGCATGGCTGCGGCGATGAACGGCATGGCGCTGCACGGGGGCGTGATCCCTTATGGCGGCACGTTCCTCGTCTTCTCCGACTATTGCCGCAACGCAGTGCGCATGTCGGCCCTGCAGCATCTGCGCGCGGTCTATGTGTTCACGCATGATTCCATTGGCCTTGGCGAAGACGGCCCGACGCACCAGCCGGTCGAGCATGTCATGTCGCTGCGCATGATCCCCAATCTGCTCGTGTTCCGCCCGGCGGATGCGATCGAGACGGCGGAAGCCTGGAGCCTTGCGCTGGCCAATGCGCACCGCCCGACGGTGCTTGCGCTGACCCGGCAGAACCTGCCGCCGGTGCGCTTTGATGCCGAGATGAAGAGCGCCAAGGGGGCCTACCGCCTCGTGAAAGCCGCCGCCCCGCGCAAGGTCGTGCTGATGGCGACGGGTTCGGAAGTGGCGATTGCCATGGACGTGGCCAAGGCGCTCGAAGCCGAAGGCGTGGGCGCGGATGTCGTGTCGTTCCCGTGCTGGGAGCTGTTTGACGAGCAGGACGCGGCCTACCGCGCCGATCTGCTGCCGGCGGATGCGCTCAAGGTTTCGATCGAGGCGGGCGTCACGCTGGGCTGGCAGAAGTATGTCGGCGATGGCCTGACCATCGGCATCGACAGCTTCGGTGCATCGGCCCCCGCGCCGGTGCTTTACGACCACTTCGGCCTGACGGCTGACAAGATCCTGCCGCGCATCCGCGCGCGGCTTTCCTAAACGAAACCAGGAGAACACTATCATGGCGACCAAGGTTGCGATCAACGGGTTCGGGCGCATCGGGCGCAATGTGGCGCGCGCCATCCTCGAGCGTCCGGACTGCGGGCTGGAACTGGTGTCGATCAACGATCTCGCCAGCGCCAAGGCCAATGCCCTGCTGTTCAAGCGTGACAGCGTGCACGGCGCGTTTTCGGGCACGGTCGAAGTCGATGGCACTGATCTTGTCATCAACGGCAAGCGCATTGCCGTGACGGCGGAGCGCGATCCCGCCAATCTGCCGCACGGCGCGCAGGGCATCGATATCGTGCTCGAATGCACCGGCTTCTTCACCGACCGCGCTTCGTGTGAGAAGCACATCGCGGCCGGCGCCAAGCGCGTGCTGATTTCGGCGCCCGGCAAGAACGTCGACCTTACGGTCGTTTATGGTGTGAACCATGGCCAACTCACCGCCGATCACACCATCGTATCGAACGCTTCGTGCACCACCAACTGCCTCGCGCCGTTCGCCAAGGTGCTGAACGATGCCATCGGCATCGAACACGGCCTGATGACGACGATCCACGCCTATACCAACGACCAGAAGATCCTCGATCAGATCCACGAAGATCCGCGCCGCGCCCGCGCTGCCGCGATGAGCATGATTCCCACGACCACCGGCGCGGCCCGCGCGGTGGGCGAGGTTCTGCCCGAACTGAAGGGCAAGCTCGACGGTTCGGCGATCCGCGTGCCGACCCCGAACGTCTCGGTGGTCGACCTGACTTTCGTGCCCAAGCGCGCGACGACCAAGGACGAAGTCAACGCGCTGCTCAAGGCGGCTGCGGAAGGCCCGATGAAGGG
>JBIPOH010000355.1:0-3632 GCA_044379435.1 Novosphingobium sp. | reverse complement strand
CCGCGCGATTGCCCGCCTTTCCTACTTCTACAAGCACGAGAGCTGCGGCCAGTGCACGCCGTGCCGCGAGGGCACGGGCTGGATGTGGCGCGTGATGGAGCGCCTGCGCACGGGCGATGCGGCAGTCGAAGAGATCGACATGCTCCAGCAGGTTACCAAGCAGGTCGAAGGCCACACCATCTGCGCGCTGGGCGATGCGGCCGCGTGGCCGATCCAGGGCCTGATCAAGCACTTCCGGCCTGAGATCGAGCGCCGGATTGCCGAGAACAGCGCGATGCAAGAGGCGGCGGAATAATGCCCAAGGTCAAAGTAGACGGCGTAGAGCTCGAAGTCCCCGCAGGCGCGACGGTGCTGCAGGCGTGCGAGCTGGCCGGCAAGGAAATCCCCCGCTTCTGCTATCACGAGCGGCTGTCCATTGCTGGCAATTGCCGCATGTGTCTAGTCGAAGTGAAGCCCGGGCCCCCCAAGCCGCAGGCTTCGTGCGCGCTGCCCGCCAGCGAGGGCCAAGAAATCCGCACCGACAGCGAGATGGTCAAGAAGGCGCGCGAAGGGGTGATGGAGTTTCTCCTCATCAACCACCCGCTCGATTGCCCGATCTGCGATCAGGGCGGCGAATGCGATCTGCAGGACCAGTCTGTCGCCTATGGCCGCGGCAAGTCGCGCTATGACGAGAACAAGCGCGCGGTCACCGAAAAGTATATGGGCCCGCTGATCAAGACGGTGATGACCCGCTGCATCCACTGCACCCGCTGCGTGCGCTTCTCGGAAGAGATCGCGGGCGTGGACGAGATCGGCGCGCTTTATCGCGGCGAGGGGATGCAGATCACGACCTATCTTGAAGGCGCGGCGAAGCACGAGCTTTCGGCCAATGTGATCGATCTGTGCCCGGTCGGCGCACTGACCAGCCGCCCTTATGCGTTCGAAGCGCGGCCGTGGGAACTGAAGAAGACCCTCGGCATCGACGTGTCCGATGCGGTTGGCTCGAACATCCGCATCGACAGCCGGGGCCGCGAAGTCCTGCGCATCCTGCCGCGCGTGAACGATGACGTGAACGAGGAATGGCTGTCTGACCGCGCGCGCTATGTGGTCGATGGCCTGACGCGCCGCCGTCTGGACAAGCCGTGGTTGCGCAAGGATGGCAAGCTGACGGCGGCGTCATGGGCCGAAGCTTTCAGCGCGGTTGCTGCGATCAAGCCTAGTTCATCGGTGGCCGTGGTTGCTGGCGATCAGGTCGATTGCGAGACGATGTTTGCGGCCAAAGCACTGGCCCGCGCGCTGGGTTCAAGCCTGCTGGAAGGCCGCCAGACGGGCCTTGCCTACACCGCGAGCAACATGGCGGCGGTGGCGTTCAATTCGACGCTGAACGGTATCGAAGAGGCGGACGCGATCCTTATCGTCGGCAGCCAGGTGCGCGACGAAGCGCCGCTGGTGAACACGCGCCTGCGCAAGGCGGTGAAGCGCGGCGCGAAGGTCTTCGTGATCGGCGCTGCGTGGGAACCGACCTATCCGGCGACGTTCCTTGGTGAAGATGCAGGCCTTCTCAATGATATGCCCGCTGAAGTTGTCGCGGCGTTCGAAGGCGCGAAGAAGCCCGCAATCATCGTCGGCGGTGCTGGCCTTGCCAAGGGCGCGCTCGAAGCGGGCCTCGCTTTTGCCGAGCGCTTCAAGCTGGTCACGGACGAGTGGAACGGCTTCAACGTGCTCCACATGGCGGCGAGCCGCATGGGCGGGCTGATGCTGGGCTATGCGCAGCCGGGCGGCCTTGGCGATCTCGTTTCGGCCAAGCCCAAGATGGTGATCTCGCTGGGCGCGGATGAGGTTGATTACACCAAGTTTGCAGGCTCGATCATCGTGCATATCGGCCATCATGGCGACAAGGCCGCGCATGCGGCGGATGTGATCCTACCCGCCGCTGCCTTCACCGAGAAGGATGGCACTTACGTCAACACCGAAGGCCGGGTGCAGTATTCGGAACGCGCAGTCTATGCGCCGGGTGACGCGCGCGAGGACTGGACGATCTTGCGCGCGCTGGCCGATGCGCTGGGCGTTGCGGTGGGCTTTGACAGCTTCGAGCAGCTGCGCGCGGCGATGATCGCCGAAGTGCCTGCACTGGGCGTTGAGGGCCTTGCCGATTACGGCGCGCTGCCTGCCGCGCCTGCTGGCGTGAAGGCGGAAGGCGTGATCGCGGCTTACCCGATCAAGGACCACTACCTCACCAACGCCATCGCGCGTTCGAGCCCGACGCTGCAGCGCTGCTCGGCCGAACTGCTCCACGGTGAGACTTTTGCGGAGGCTGCGGAATGACTCCGTTTTTTGAGAGCCTTGGCCTCTCGTTCGAGGCGGCGTGGCTGACAGCGACGGTCATCGAGATCCTGCTGATCGCGCTGCCGGTCATGCTGGCCGTCGCGCTCGTGATCTATGCCGACCGCAAGATCTGGGCGGCGATGGCGCTGCGCAAGGGCCCGAACGTGGTGGGGCCAATCGGCATCCTCCAGTCGTTCGCGGATGGCCTCAAGGTTTTCCTGCAGGAAACCATCATCCCCTCGGCGGCGAACAAGGGCCTGTTCCTGATTGCGCCGATCATTACCTTTACCGTGGCGCTGCTGGCCTGGGCGGTTATCCCGTTCAATTCGGGAGCGGTGCTGGCGGATATCAATGTCGGGCTGCTCTATATCCTCGCGATCTCGTCGCTGGGGGTTTACGGGGTGGTGATCGCGGGCTGGTCTTCCAACTCGAAGTACCCGTTTTTCAGCGCGATGCGCGCCTCGGCGCAGATGATTTCCTATGAAGTCTCGATCGGCTTCATCCTGATTTGCGTGGTGCTGTGGGCAGGCTCGTTCAATCTGAACGACATCGTCAAGGCGCAGCAAAGCCACGTCTGGATCATCAATGGCTTCGTGGCGAACCCGCTGCTATTCCCGGTCTGGGTGATGTTCCTGATCTCCTCCATGGCCGAAACCGCGCGCGCGCCGTTCGATCTGACCGAGGCGGAAAGCGAGCTCGTCGCAGGTTATCAGACCGAATACTCCTCGATGGCCTTCGCGCTCTACTGGCTGGGCGAATATGCCAACGTGCTCCTGATGTGCACGCTGAACGCGACGCTCTTCTGGGGCGGGTATCTGCCGCCGCTCGATATTCCGGTGCTCTATCTGGTGCCGGGCCTCGTGTGGCTGATCATCAAGATCTGCGGCTTCTTCTTCATCTTCAGCTGGGTGAAGGCGACCGTGCCGCGCTACCGCTATGACCAGCTGATGCGGCTGGGCTGGAAGATTTTCCTGCCGCTCTCGCTGTTCTTCGTGGTCGCAATCAGCGGCTACCTCATGGCCACCGGACATTTCGCATGACCGTCTCGCAAATCATCAAGAGCTTCACGCTGTGGGAGTTCCTCAAGGCGCACTGGCTGACCTTGAAGTACCTCTTCAAGCCCAAGGCGACAATCAACTACCCGTTCGAGAAGAACCCGCTTAGCCCGCGCTTTCGTGGTGAGCATGCGCTGCGCCGTTATCCCAACGGCGAGGAACGCTGCATTGCGTGCAAGCTGTGCGAGGCGGTGTGCCCGGCGCAGGCGATCACTATCGAGGCGGAACCGCGCGAAGACGGCAGCCGCCGCACCACGCGCTATGACATCGACA
>JBIPOH010000354.1:0-3638 GCA_044379435.1 Novosphingobium sp. | reverse complement strand
ATAGCGCGCTGCCTCGGTCGCATAGCCGACCTGCTTCACCGTCAGCTCCGCGCCATACTTGGCGGCGAGCTCGTCGCTATCGTGGGTGAGATAGGTCGCGTTGATCCACGAGACGCGCGAATATTCGACGATGAAGGCGCCGAATTCGGCCTCAACCTTGGCGATCCATGCGCTGGCATCGGCAGGCGTGAGCGCTTCAGCAGCAGCAGCAGGTTCGGCGGTCTCCTGCGCGGCCAAGGGCGTGGCAACGGCAATGGCGAGCGCAGCGCAGCAGCAGCGCAGCAGGGGGGCGGCAAGTTTCATGGTCAAGATTCCCGTCAGTCGTGTGACAATGGGATGCGGTTTGGACGCCTCAGAAGCGGGAATCAACCCGCCTGCGTCAGGCCGCAAGGAAGCGCGCAAGCGCCTCGCCAAGGTCAGGCTTGGTCACGCTGTTGAGGTGGGTGCCGGGCACTTCGATATAGCGCGCATCAGGCAGCAGTGCGGCAAGCTCCTCGGCCGAGCCATTGTCCTGATCCTCATCGCCGCAGATCACCGCCGTCGGCATGGTAATGGCGGCAAGGCGGGCAATATCGAAATCGTCCATGGCATCCAGCAGCAGCCGCGCAGCGATGCGATCAACGCCTTGAGACTTCAGGAAGGTGCGCGCGGTATAGGCCGGATCGCCGGGCCTGATGGTGTCAAACTCGTCGATCACCCGTTTGAAGTGATCCGCGCGCCGCTCCCAATCGGACAGGCCCGCCACCCCCATTCCGCAGATCGCCAGGCGGCGCGGTTCGAGGATGCCGTAACCGACCGCGTGGATCGCGGTGCGCGCGCCGAGCGAGAAACCGACCAGATCGAACCCGCCAGGCTCCAACCCGAGATGCTCGGCCAGCGCGGCAACATCGCGCACGAGCACGCCGG
This sequence comes from Novosphingobium sp., assembly GCA_044379435.1. GTDB lineage: Bacteria > Pseudomonadota > Alphaproteobacteria > Sphingomonadales > Sphingomonadaceae > Novosphingobium. Next base: position 2,732 of record JBIPOH010000354.1, on the reverse strand, counting down.
GGGGATAGGCGCTCGGCTCGCGCGGGGCGTCGCTTTGGCCGTGCACGCGGAAATCGAGCATGATCGCCTGAAACCCGCTCGCCGCGAGCCGCGCGCCGTGGCCCCACTTGATCCAGTTCATTTGGGCTGACGAAAACAGGCCGTGCAGGAGCAGCACTGGGCGCCCCTCCCCTTCAGTGTGGATCGCAAGGCGGGTGCCGTCGAAGCTGGCAAAATGCTCGGTCGTGATCGTCATGCCGCGCCTGCTAGCGCGGTTCGGCGCAGGGGGCCAGCCAGTGCTTGTAGATAGTAAGCACACTTATTATAAGTGCACGCATGAGTATGGACACGGGCTACCGACTCGCCGACAATTCGCGCCAACTGCGCCGCCTGTTTGACGAACGGGTGCGCGGGCTGGCCATTACCGGCCCTCAGGCGCGGCTGCTGCTCTCGCTCGAACGCAATCCGGGCGAGAATCAGGCCTTCTATGCCGAGCGGCTGGAGATCGAGCCGATCACCCTCACCCGCATTGTTGACCGGCTGGAGGAGGCGGGCTGGATCGAACGCCGCAGCGATCCGGCAGACCGGCGGGCGCGCATCCTGCACCTCACGGACAAGAGCCGCGGGATCGTGACCCGGCTGCGGGTCAGCGTAGAAGGGCTGTTCGAGGAAATGCTTGCCGGGTTCGATGCGGGCGAGCGGGCGGTATTTGCCGAACTTCTCGAACGGATCGCCACCAACCTTGCCACCGCGCGTCAACCGGAGGTGGCCCATGGCTGAAGCCGATCCCGCCATCGCCCGCGAAAAGGTGAGCGAGGCGCCTGCCCCAACCCGCAAGCCATGGGCCCGCTGGGCACTGATGCTGGTGGTGCCACTGGCGCTGGCGGCAGGCGCCCTGCTCTACTGGCAGAGCCTTGCGGGCAAGGTCTCGACCGACAATGCCTATATCAAGCAAGACATGGTCGCGGTCAGCGCCGAAGTCGGCGGGCGGATTGTCGAGGCGATGGTGACGGATGGTGCGGTGGTTCAGTCGGGCCAACTGCTGTTCCGGATCGACCCCGAACCCTTCCGCTTGCAGATCGCCGAAGCCAATGCCGCCATCGCCGGTGCTCAGGCAAATGTTATCGCGCTCAGTAATGCGCCCGAACTCACTGGCACCGACATAGAAGCAGCGCGCAGCGACGTCGCCTTTGCCGAAGCGCGGTTCGAACGGGTCGCGGCGCTCAGGCAAAAGGGCTTTTCGACCAAGGCCGATTACGAGGCGGCGGAGCAAGCGGTGGTACAGGCGCGCGAGGCGGTGCGGCAGGCGGAAGACCGACAACGCGAAGCCCGCGCGCGGCTCGCCACCGGAGCGGCCGTGCCCGGCGTCAACCCGCAGGTCGCCGCGGCCGAGGCCCGGCGTGCCAATGCCCAACTCGCGCTGCGTCGCACCGAAGTGCGCAGCCCCGCCGCAGGGCGCATCGCGCAAGCGGATCGCTTGCAAGTCGGCCAACAGGTCGTGCCCAACCTCCCCGTGCTGACGCTGGTGCGCGAAGGATCGACCTATGTCGAAGCCAATTTCAAGGAGACCGATCTGGCTGACATGGCGGTCGGTCAGCGCGCCGAAGTGCGCTTCGATGCCTATCCAGACTTGGTGCTGAAGGGCCGTGTGGCTGCGATTGGCGCGGGAACGGGCGCTGAATTCTCTGTGCTCCCGGCCCAGAATGCGACCGGCAATTGGGTCAAGGTGACGCAGCGCGTACCCGTCAGGATCGCGCTGGAAGGCACCAGCCCGCGCCGCCTGATCGCCGGGCTTTCGAGCGAAGTCACCGTGTTCACCGACACAAGCGCCCGCAACTGAGCCGTGGCAAGCCGGGCCGAGCCTGCCGCTGGCATCGGCCAAGACCGACCAAGCGCCCCGCTGGACGCGCCCGAGGTGGAAACGGGCAACTACCCGCTGATGATTGTCGGGGTCATGGCGGCATCGCTGCTCCAGATCCTCGACACCACCATCGCCAATGTCGCCCTGCCGCATATGCAAAGCTCATTGGGGGCGACGGTCGACACCATCACCTGGGTGCTGACGAGCTACATCATCGCCTCCGCTGTCGCCCTGCCGATTACCGGCTGGCTGGCGGACCGCATCGGGGCGCGGCGATTGTTCATCGGCTCGGTCGCGGGGTTCATCCTCGCCTCGATGCTGTGCGGGCTGGCGCAGAACCTTGAGGAGATGGTCGCCTTCCGCGCGCTGCAAGGCGTGGCAGGCGCCTTCATCGCGCCATTGAGCCAATCCTTCATGCTTGATGCCACCCGACCCAGCCGTCACCCGCAGATCATGGCGATCTGGGGCATGGGGATCATGATCGGCCCGATCCTCGGGCCCATTCTCGGCGGCTGGCTGACCGAGACCGCCAACTGGCGCTGGGTGTTCTTCGTCAATCTGCCGGTCGGCATCGCCTCATTGGCGATCCTCATCGCCTACCTGCCCAAACGCCCGCAGCGCGAGCGGCGCTTCGACATCACCGGGTTCCTGCTGCTCGCCGTGGCGCTCGCATCATTCCAGCTCTTGCTCGATCGCGGCGCGCAGGAAGACTGGCTCGCGTCGGCAGAGATCTGGACCTACCTCGTCCTCACCCTGTCAGCGACGTGGATGGTGGTGATCCACTTCGCCAAGGCACCCGCCCCGATGTTCGAGCGCAAGCTGTTCGCCGACCGCAATTTCGCCATCGCGCTCGCCTTCATGATCGTGATCGGGATCGTGATGTTCGCCGTCA
>JBIPOH010000353.1:0-3639 GCA_044379435.1 Novosphingobium sp. | reverse complement strand
GTGATCGTCGGCCAGCGGGCCGAGATAGAGAACTTTTACAACAAGCAGTATTTTTGGCGCATCACCGCCCCGATGATTGCCAGCTCATTGATGCTGATGCTGGGAATCTTCGCCCTGCTGATGTGGCTGCAACGGCGTGAAGAGGTCGAGCTCGCCTACCTCGCGATCTCGACTGTCGTCTACTTCATTCGCAACCTGAATTATTTTGCGGAAGATGTGCCGTTCAATCTGGCCCTGTTCAGCGGGCTGAGTGTGGCGGCAACCCTCATATCGATGGTCATGACTTTCTCCTTTTATATCGCTTTCCTAAGGGCGCCGCATTTTCAGAGAATTGTCGCAATTCTTGTCGCACTGGTTTTCCCATACACGTTCATCCACTGGTACTTCGGCCTCGACAACATGATGCTGTACATACCCACCATCATCCTGGTGTTCGTCGCCATCATTCTTGGCGTGCATGACATCGCGCGCAAGGCCAGCGCTGCGAAAGTGGCCTGGTTGGCGGTCATGGTGCTGATGCTGGTGTTCGGCATCCACGATGCCCGCCTCGCAGGCACGGGCCATATCTGGAAAGGGAACGATTTCTATCTGGCCGTCTTCAACGGGTTCTTCTTCCTCCTCGCCTTCCTGTTGACGTTCGGTCTGCGAGCCGTTTCGGCGTTTTCGGCGTTGGGCGAAGCCAATGCCACGCTGGAGCGGCGCGTGGAGGAGACCCGCGTGGAACTGGCGATGAGCGAGGAAGCCCGGCAGAGGCTCATCGTCGGCCGCGCGATTGCCGACGAGCGCGAGCGCCTCATGCAGGAAATGCACGACGGGATCGGTTCGAGCCTGATCACAGCGCTGGCAGTTGCGCGCCAGCAGCGCCACCCCGAGGCGACGATCAAGACACTGAGCCGCGCGATCAGCGACCTCACGATCACGGTCGACTCGCTGGAGCCGATTGAAGGAGACCTGGTGGCGCTGCTGGGCAATCTGCGGCATCGGATGGCTTCCGATCTGGGGGAGGCCGGGATCACCTGCCGCTGGGAAGTCGAACCTTGCGGGCCGCTGCCGTGGCTTGACGCCACAAATGCCCTGCACGTCCTGCGTATCTTTCAGGAAGCCATCGGTAACGTACTCGCGCACTCGGGGGCCTGCGAACTGAGAATCGGATGCCGCGAGGCCTCGCTGAACGGCGTTCCCGGCATCGCGGCCTTCGTTGCCGACAATGGCCGCGGATTTGATGCTTCCCTGCTCAATATCGCCGGCAAAGGTCTGTCCAACATGCGCGCTCGCGCGGCATCGCTGCACGGCAATCTGTCGTGCGAAACGAGCTGTGCGGCAGGCACGATGCTGACTCTCTGGCTGCCATACGCGCGGTGATGTCGTCCCCATAACAGCCCGACAGATGCGACTGATGACCGCCGTGCCGGCAAGGCAGCGGCAATACATGGTTAAGTCCGGTTACGGTCTTTCGCAGAAAAGGTCCGTTTGGCTAAGCGTAAACTCGCATGGCCTACCAGACGGTTCCTAGACGGTTCGCCCCGTAGATCACGGTCCACATTCAGCAGTGGACCAGGATCATGCAGCACCGCCCGTTCGTTCGCCTTCGCAACCTTGTTGCCGGCCCCGCCATCTTCGCGGCCCTGATCGCCGCCGCAATGCCCCTTCCCGGCGCTGCAGCAGCACAGGACCTTCCGGTCAACCAAACGGAAAGCGAGGAACAGCGGCTGGACCGTGTCGCCTATGGCCTGCGCGCCGCCAGCTCAGGCAAGTGCGCCCAGCCCGAAATGCTCACCGGCTTCTCGCTGCATGAAATCGGGGCCTACGAAGCCGACCAGCGCAGCTTTGTGGAAAACCAGTTCCACCTCGGTCAGGAATTCGGAATCCGGCAGATCGTTTCGGGTAGCACCGCCGACCGCGCCGGCTTCCTGCCCGGCGATGTCATCACGCGGATCAACGGCGCCGACCTCGCGGGCTTCGGGAAAAGGCTTATCACCCGGCGCGCGAGCTACGATCGCATCGCCAGCTTCGAGCAGTATCTCGGCGCAGCGCTGGCCATAGGCCCGGCACAGCTCACTATCCGGCGCGGCGATACGACGCAGACGTTGATGCTGGCGGGGCAGCCGGGCTGCGGCGGCAGCGCGGTGCACTATGCCAGAGGCGGGCTCAATGCCTGGTCCGACGGCAAGTATGTCGCCGTGACCAGCACCATGATGCGCTTCGCCGCATCGGACAGCGAGCTGGCCTTCGTGATCGCGCATGAAATGTCGCACAATATCCTGAAACACGCCGACCGGCTGCGCGGCAAATCGCGGCTGCTGGCTTCGATCGGCATCGGCAGCGGCAAGATCAAGGCCACCGAGGTCGAAGCCGACCAGATGGCCGCCGGGATCATGCTGGCAGCCGGTTTCCCGATTGATGGCGCGGTGTCGCTGCTCAAGCGAGCGGGAGGCGGCATCCCCCTCAATTTCGCGACCACACATCCCGGTATTGGACGGCGCATTCGGATCGTGAGCGCGGCAGCGCAGGACTACACACTGACCTTGCAGGCGGCCCGCATCCCAGATCTGCCCGCACTCAGGGTACAGCTGACCGATCTGGCCAGTCAGGCTCGCGCCATCTCCGGCGCTGATCTGCTGGCGAGTGCAGCACCTGCAACCGGCTCAGCCGATCTTCTGGCTGCGAACATGCTGGACGGAAACACCGGCGCCTGATGCTGCCATCATGTCAGACAGCAGTGCAGGATAACAAGCAGCATCCCAAACGAATAATCCCCGCAGCGTGGCTGCGGGGATTTTTCATTGTTCCGGCGGTGGGCCGAAAACGATTAAGGGCTGTCGGAAGAAACGGCCACAGCCGTGCCAGCGCCCGCAGCGATGAGCGCACCAGCGGCGGGAAGCAGACGGCCCTGAGCCTTCACCTTGGGCTTGGCAACAGAAGGGGTCCCCTGCGCGGGGGTGGAACCGCTGTTCTGCGGTTCTTCGCCAGCAGCGGCATAAGCCGAAGTGGACGTAGCCATCAGAGCAAATGCGGCGATTGTAGCGGTCATCTTCAGCATGGGTGCCTCACAACTTGTTATGCTTATTTACCTACAATGCCGCAGTGCAGCAGTCAAACATTTTAAGCATCATTGCGTACCCCCGCCAACAAACTGAATTTTCACCATAAATCGAGACGGATGGCACCTCAATCGAGGGCAGGCCGCCCAAGTAACTGCGAATCGCTATCCTAAGTTCAGGCCTGCACCACCTGCCCGTACCGCTGTTCGCCGCCTGCCTCAGGCTGCGGCAGCGGTACCGAGCGGAACAGCATGCCGATCAGGATAACCGGGATAATACCGCCTGAAAGCAGCGCGGTACTGAGCTCGCGGCTGAAGAAGAAGTACATGTTCAACATAATGACACTGCCGAAAACGGCCCTGAGATCGGAAGGCTTGATCCGCAGGTAGGTTACCGTCGCCAGCGAGGCGAGCATCGTAACAATCATCCCGTAGAGGAATATGCCGAGGTACCCGAACGAGGCATAACCCGAACCGATGAAGCCCGCCTGGAACGTAGTCAGATCCGGGGCCACATACTTGTCGGGAATGAGCTTGGTGACATCGACAAACTCCAGCCCGAACAGCGGCGCCAGCAGGCTGATGTTGCTGACCCCGAG
>JBIPOH010000352.1:0-3666 GCA_044379435.1 Novosphingobium sp. | reverse complement strand
GCCGTGGCGGAACTTGCGAACACCCGCGAAGTCAGCCAGATTTTCCGGCGTGACCGTGACAGCGGTATCCTTCTTTTCAAGGATCCGCCGCAGCGCCTTGCGCGCCAGCCGCGCGATCTCGCGCTCCAGCGTGCGCACGCCGGCCTCACGCGTGTAGTAGCGGATCAGATCGCGCAGCGCGGCCTGCTCCAGCGTGAACTCGCCGGTCTTGAGCCCGTGCGCCTCGATCTGCTTGGCAATCAGGTGCCGCTCGGCAATCTCGACCTTCTCGTCCTCGGTATAGCCCTCGAGCCGGATGATCTCCATGCGGTCGAGCAGCGCCTGCGGCAGGTTGAGGCTGTTGGCCGTGCACACGAACATCACGTCCGAGAGGTCGATATCGAGTTCGAGATAATGATCCTGGAACTTCGAATTCTGTTCGGGATCGAGCACTTCAAGCAGGGCCGACGCCGGATCACCCCGGAAATCCTGACCCAGCTTGTCGATCTCGTCGAGCAGGAACAGCGGGTTCGACGTGCCGGTCTTCTTGAGATTGGTCACGATCTTGCCCGGCAGCGAGCCGATGTAGGTGCGCCGGTGGCCGCGAATCTCTGCCTCGTCGCGCACGCCGCCCAGCGACTGGCGCACGAACTGCCGCCCGGTCGCCTTGGCGATGGACTTGCCCAGCGAGGTCTTGCCCACGCCCGGCGGGCCGACGAGGCACAGGATCGGCCCCTTCAGCTTGTTGGTACGCGCCTGAACCGCCAGATACTCGATGATCCGGTCTTTGACCTTGTCGAGCGCATAGTGATCGGCATCGAGTACCGCCTGCGCCGCCGCGATGTCCTTCTTGAGCTTCGACTTCTTGCCCCAAGGCAGGCCCAGCAGCACATCGAGGTAGTTGCGGATCACAGTTGCTTCCGCGCTCATCGGCTGCATCGTGCGCAGCTTCTTGAGCTCGGCAGTCGCCTTGCTGCGCGCTTCCTTCGAAAGCTTCAGCGTCTCGATCTTTTCGGCAAGTTCGGCGAGCTCGTTGCCCTCGCCGTCATCGCCGCCGCCCAGTTCGGACTGGATCGCCTTCAATTGCTCGTTGAGGTAGTATTCGCGCTGCGTCTTTTCCATCTGGCGCTTCACGCGGCCACGGATCTTGCGCTCCACTTGCAGCACGCCAAGCTCGCCCTCCATGAAGGAGAGCACCATTTCAAGCCGCTTGAGGGGATCGGCCTCGGCCAGCAAGGTCTGCTTTTCCGCCACGCGTGCGGCAAGGTTCGCCGCCACCGCATCTGCCAGCTTCCCGGCATCGTCGATATCGCCCAGCTGTGATCCGGCATCCTGCGGCAGCTTCTTGGAAAGCTTGGCATACTCGCCGAACTGATCGACAACCGAGCGCATCATGCCAGAAACTTCGGCGCCAGAGGCCACCTGCGGCTCGATCACGGCAACTTCGGCCAGCACCAGTTCGCCCTCGGTCACCGTCTCGGTGCGCAGCGCCTTGAGGTCGGCGCGGCGCTGCCCTTCGACAAGCACGCGCACCGTGCCATCGGGCAGCTTGAGCAGCTGAAGAACCGTGGCGATCACGCCAGTGTCATAAAGGTCGTCGCGGTCCGGATCGTCGCAGCCGGGATCAAGCTGCGCGAGCAGGAAGATTTCCTTCGAGCCCGCCATCGCGATTTCGAGCGCTGCGACCGATTTCTCGCGGCCCACGAACAGCGGCACAACCATGCCGGGAAACACGACGATGTCGCGCAGGGGAAGCAGGGGGTAGCTGGTCATTGTCATCACGTTCCATTCCCGCCGCGCCCAAAACCGGGCACCGGCGCCTTGCCAGCGAATATGGGTACCGGCATTCCCCTCCGCAATGGCCCCTTGTGCCGGGCCTGTGGAGTATCACCGCCCCCGCTTCAAGAACGCGCCTGAGCGGCGAGGATAAAGCCCCGTGTCAGGGAATCGGCTGCACCACCGGCTCGGCAATGAAAACAGGCGGCGGCGCTGGAGCGGGGGGAGCCTGAGGCGCAGGCTCGGCAACCGGCGCAGGTGCGGCAGCAGGCGTTGGCACCGACTCCGGGGCTTCCTCCTGCTCCATCACAGACTTTTCTGCTGCCGAAACCGCCCCGGCGGCATCGCCCACCGGCCGCGCAAACGGGCCATAGCGCACCTGCCCGTTCACCAGTGGTCCGCGCCCGTGCAGCGCCTCGATCTGATCGATGCGCGATTGGAGATAGACCCGGCGGTAGGTGGAATAAGGATCAGCGGCATTGCGCAGCCGCCGGAAGTCCTCGTCCGCTTCGTTGCGATAATCGAGCGCATCGAGTGTGTTGATCGGGATCGCGTACCACGGTTTGTTGAACGGCGTACCGACGCCCAGTGGAAGGACCAGCCGGTCTGCGACGAGGCCGAACAGGTCGCGCACCGTCGTCGGCCCGACCAGCGGGAGGAACAGATATGGCCCCGGCCCCACCCCGTAATAGCCCAGCACGTTGGCAAGGCCGTTTTGCCGATAGGGCAGATTGAAGGGTTTGCTGCGGGCCACATCGATCGTCCCGCCAAGCCCGATGGTGGAATTGATGCCGAAGCGGCCTACTGTCTCGATGGCCTTGCCGGGCTTGAACTCCAGCAGGTAGGCGGCCGCGGCCACCGGTTCGCGCAGATTGCGGATAAAATTGCGCAAGGCCATGCGCAGCGGGCGCGGCACGCTCTGCTGATAGCCTTCCGCCACCGGGCCGACGAACTTGTCGTCCACCGTCTGCAGGATCTCGTAGCTCGTCTCGTTCGCCTTCGCGAGCGGGTCTTCCGGCGGGGCTTTGAGCGATCCGGAGACGACGATTTCGCCCGCCAGCGGGGGAAGCGCGTCCTGCGCCGGTTTGGCCGCCGGGGCCACAGCGTCGGCAGGCGCAGCCGGGGGAGACACCGGCGTAACATCGACAGGCGGAGCGCTGGCAAGGGTGGCAGCGGCAAGCAGGGCAAATGCGCTCAGAGGGAAACGACCTTCATGGGGTGCGCCGACGATGCGCGCGCGGCCCGTTCAACTTTTATGACGATCCGATATAGCGCCTGTGCCCTTCCGGCACCAGCCCACCCCGCGCACCATAAGCGGCGCGGGGCAGCACGATGGCTCAGAACGGCAGCTTGAAGCCCGGGGGAATCCCCGCCGCCATTTGCACCTTCTGCATTTCCTCTGCGGCGGCGGCATCCGCGCGGGTCCGGCAATCGTTGAACGCAGCCGCGATGAGATCTTCGAGAATGCCCTTCTCGGCCTTGTCCATCAGGCTGTCGTCGATCGAAACGCCAATCACGCGGCCCTTAGCCGAAGCCTTGACCTTCACGAGACCGCCGCCCGCAACGCCCTCGACTTCGATCTTGTCGAGCTTGCCTTGCGCGTCTTCCATCTGCTTCTGGATGGTCTGCGCGGCGGCCTGTGCGGCCTGAATCATCTCTTCCATCGACTTCATGCGCGTTTGCTCCAGGGTTTGCGATTCTCGGCCGATATAGTGCTTTCGTCGATCATTTCAGCCCCCGGAAATGCAGCAAAGGCCGCGCGCACCAAAGGGTCCTCGCGCAGCGCCGCCTCCTCGCGCGCGGCGGCGGCGGCGCGGGCTTCCTCGAGGCTGGGCATCGCGGCCGCCGCATCGCTGCTGCGCTCCACCTGCCAGTGCCCGCCCGCCGCGCCTTCAAGGCCGCGCCGCATGT
>JBIPOH010000351.1:0-3676 GCA_044379435.1 Novosphingobium sp. | reverse complement strand
GCGCCGACCGCCCTCCAGCAGCGTGATCCCGCTCGTCCCGCCGCCCGCCCGGCGACCATGCACCGCGCTACGATCACGCACGCCGAAAGTTCGGGTTTCTGGAGGTGTCCAGCTGCGCGGCGTGGCCCTCGGTCGGAAGGCATGGATGTTCGCAGGCAGCGATCGCGGTGGCGAGCGCGCCGCGGCGATGTATTCGCTCATCGCCACCGCCAAGCTGAACGACGTCGATCCCCGCGCCTGGCTCGCCGACGTGCTGGCCCGCATCGCCGACCACCCAGCCTCCCGCCTGCACGAGTTGCTGCCTTGGAACTGGAAGGCGGCGCAGGCCGCGCCTGCTGCCGAGGCCGCCTGACTATGGCCGCGCCAAGCGTCGTCTTCACCATCGCCGCGCCGCCGAGATGATCGGCGAGACCATCGACCTCATCGACGAGATCGCTGAGCCGCTCGAGCCCGAGGACGGCTGCCTTTGGATCTACGACACCGACGACCGCGCCACGCTGAGTTTTACCGAGCGCGGCATCGAAAGCCTCAAGGAACTCATAGCCGACCAGAAGCGGTAACCCCCGCCCAACCGCGGTGCCCAGCACCCGCGGCCCTCGCCGGATGGATACGGAAAAGGCGCCGCCTTGGTCCTACCGTCGAGCAGCACCGCCGCGATGACCCTGCCCCTGGCCGAGATCAGCACCATGGTCGGCGCTCGCATGCACGCTGTGGTGCTGGGGCCCGGGAAGGCGCCCGAGGCTGGCCGCTTACTCTGCTCCTGGCGGCGTGACTCAAACCAAATGGGATTAGCTGGTATGCGCCCGCGGATCCGTCACTCGACCAAGCGCGACCTTGCCGGTACGCCCGCACGCAGCGTCTCGCCGATGTTGGCAAATTCTACTCGCAATTCGACCAAGCCGCTCGCAGGGTCGGCGACGGGGCCCACCAGCGTCACCGTTCCCATAGCCTCCACTTCGCCTGACCCATCTTCAACCCTGACCAGTGCGGACGCGCCGATCCTGAAACGTGCGGCGACGCGAGCCTCCAGTGCACCGACAAACAGAAGGCGATCCAGCGTCACCAACCGGACGATTGCCTCATTGGCCTGGACGCTCTCACCGGGGAACCGCGTGATGCGCGCGATGCGACCTGCTATGGGGGCACGCAACGTCCGGCGTTCAAGCACCTCGTTCGCCATCTCGTACTCCACCTGCTCTATCTGCTTCTGGGCGCGCCTCACCTCGATCTCCGTTGCCAGAGCAATGGCGGCGAGCTCGCGTGCCTGCAGGTCCTCTCGGCTGATGGAAGCCCCGTTCGAATGCATCGTGCGGGCTGATCGCAACTGCGCGGTCACCAGAGGCTGCCGGGCGAGTGCCCCCGACAGCTCCGCCCGGCTGTCGAGGATGGCGCGCCTCCGTCGGACCTCCATCGTCTCGAGATTGCTGTCGACTGACAAAAGGCCCGCGGCGCGATCGACACGATCACCCTCACGCACGAGCAACTCCTCGATCCGGCCCGTGACGGGAAGGGAAAGGTTGAGGTCGAAGAGAGGCCTCGTATAGCCCGGCACCCAACCCTCCTGCGCCACAGCGGGAAAGCCGGACAGCAAAAGAAGCCCCAAACAGGCTACTCGAAAGCGGCACCACATCAGTCTCGCTCCAGCTCTTCAGCCAGCCTCCCGCTCGTGAACGCGATCGCGAAGCGCGCTCGATGTGCGGCGGCCCTGCGTGACAAAAGCTGCTCCTCGGCCTGCAGAAGTTCCAGGCGTCGCCGAAGCAATTCTATACTCGACATGCGCCCGCCCTCTGCCTGCACGTCCGCCGAACGCAGGAGCTCACGCTGACTCGACACAAGGGCGCGCTGGCTATCCAATTGCCTCACAGCGCCCTCCGCCGCCTCGCGGGTATTCTCGACTTCATTGGCAATCCGCTGCCGTGCGGCCACAAGCGCGAGTTGCGACTGGTCCCGACGCAAGCGCGCCGCGTCCTGATCGGCCCGCGCCCGCTGGTTTCCCTGTAGCGGTACGCGCAACTCGATCCCGACACCCCACACGCGGTTTGGGCCGCGCGCCGCCCGCCCCACCGAGGACCCCGCAGAGTCCGAAAGGCCATCCAAGTCGTAGCGCGCACTCACATCCAACTGCGGCAGAGTCTGGTTCTCCATCGCAGCCACGCGAATGCCATCCCTGGCAACGCGCAGCGCCGCTATCCGGCTTTCAGAACGCCGCTCGAAGGCGATGTTCCGCATCGACTCGATGTCCGGCACCGACAGCGCGCGATCTGCAATCACCGGTACATTCCTGATCTGCACGGCGACGGGCGGAGGACCGTCGCGAAGCCTCCCCTCCGACGCCAGAAGCAGGCTGCGCATCGAGGCGCGCGCCTCGAGCATATCCTGCCGACCCTGCTCGAGTTGCACGCGCCTCGTGTCCCTGAATACGACCGCTTCGACGACAGCAGCACCAGCCCGCGCACCAAGCGCTGTCATGCGTTGGGCCGTGCGAACAAGCTGTTCCGAGACCTCCAGCGACGCCCGAAGCAGTTCGACACGCTCCGTAGCCTCTTGCAGCTGGATATAGCTTGTCACAGCTTCCACCAGCCGTTGCTGCACCGTCTGCCGGAAAATCTCTTCCGCGAGGCGCTCTTCGTATTCCGCGATGTTGATCGGCGCGCGATTGTAGGCACGCCCCGCTCCACGCAGCAAAGGCTGTGTCACTGATACGCCAACAACCGACCTGTATTCGCGCCCATACAGACTTTGTGGCTGCAGATTGTTGCGGTAGCGATCAATGCGATAGGCGACCTCGACATCACCGCCCGTGTCGATCCGGGATGAAATGCCCGCCTTGAAATCCGTCACCCTACTGTCGAAGGAATTCGACAACCCCCTCTGCAGCCGCTCCTGGGCCGTATTCTCAACGTTCGACCGATCGCGTCGCCCGCTGATGAAGGCAGACGGCTCGAATGCACCGCGTGCCCCGCGGAGATCTGCACCCGCTATGTCAATGTCTAACCGCCTGGCCGCCAGGCTCTCATCGGCGAGCAGCACGGCCTCGGCGAAAGCCCGCAGCGAAAGCGCAGTCTCTGCAACGGCCGGCTGCCAGAATGCCGTGGCGACCACAATCAAACCGCCCCACTTCAATAACCCGCGTCCAAACAATAAATACCTCCCGACCGCGCCGATCATACCAGTTTCAGTCAACGTCGAGACGTATCCAGCACGCGAGATAGGGTCTCTACCAGGCCGCGCGCGACGGTCGGCGTCATGATGATGCGGTGGGCAAGCGCCACATCCAGCGTTGCGCCGGGCACCGCCCAGCCCTTGTTCGTGCCGAACAGGAGATAAACCTCGTCCGCACTCAATGCGACACTGGCGATATTGGCGTAGCTTGTCGCCATCTGCTTGTCGTCGAAGCGGATTGAAACGGCATTCGATGCCACTTCCCTATCGCCGCTCTCTACCACCTGTGTCGTGTCGGCTTCGCTCATGCCGCTATCACTCATCATCCAAATCCTCTCCTCGAGCTGAAATCAACGGGCGTCGATCTTCCGATCGCCGCATGAAGGCACGCAGGCGCGCAGGGTCAGGAACGCCCTCCGTTCAGAACGCGTGACAGCGTATCGACGAGCCCGCGAGCAACACTCACGGTCATGATGATGCGGTTCGACAGACCGACCTCCACGGGCGCGCCGGC
>JBIPOH010000073.1:0-12641 GCA_044379435.1 Novosphingobium sp. | reverse complement strand
GCGAGAAAAGCGGCAATCCCGGCGTTGCCCGGCAGCGGCTCGATCAGCTCGATCTGCGTGCCGTTCAGCGCGCCGTCTGCGCCGGGCGTATCGACGAAGCACACCTTCACGCCCTGCTCGGGCAGGTCGAACGGCTCGTGGATCTTCGTCGCGCCCATCACGTCGCGCCAGAATACAATGCTGTCCGCAATCGAAGGCGTCGCGACGCCGATATGATTCAGCCTGCCTAGTTGCATTTTGGGCTTCATGATCAAACCCTCTCGATCACCATGGCGATGCCCTGACCGCCACCGATGCACATCGTGATGAGGCCGTACTGGCCGCCCGTGCGCTGCAGCTCATATGCCGCCTTGATCGTGAGGATCGCGCCCGTCGCGCCGATGGGGTGGCCAAGCGAGATGCCCGAACCGTTGGGATTGGTCTTGGCCGGATCGAAGCCCAGCTCCTTGGCCACGCCGCAAGCCTGCGCCGCGAAGGCCTCGTTGCTCTCGATCACGTCGATCTGGTCGAGCGTCAGCCCTGCGCGCTTCAGCGCCACCGGCACGGCCTTGACCGGGCCGAGGCCCATCACAGCAGGCTCCACGCCCGCATGGCCCCATGCCAGAATCTTGGCGATGGGCTTCAGTCCATGCTCGGCCACGGCCTCGCCGCTCGCCAGCACGACCGCGCCTGCGCCATCGTTGATGCCGCTGGCATTGCCTGCGGTGACCGTGCCGTCCTTCTTGAACACCGGACGCAGCCCCGCCATCCCCTCAAGGCTGGCATCGGCGCGGAAATGCTCGTCGGTGTCGAACACGGTCGTGCCCTTGCGGGTCTTGATCTCGACCGGAACGATCTGTTCCTTGAAATAGCCCGCAGCCGTCGCGGCAGCGGCGCGGCGATGGCTTTCCACCGCCAGCGCATCCTGCGTCTCGCGCGTGATCTGGTGGCGCTCGGCCACGTTCTCCGCCGTCACGCCCATATGAATGTTCTCGAAGGGATCGTGGAGCGCGCCGAGCATCGCGTCCATCATCACCTGATCGCCCATCTTCTGCCCGTTGCGCGCCGTCAGCACCATATGCGGCGCGTTCGACATGACCTCGCAGCCGCCGCCAATGGCGATCTGCTGCTCGCCCAGCGCAATGCCCTGCGCGGCAGAGACAATCGCCTGCAGGCCAGAACCGCACAGCCGGTTGACGTTCATCGCCGGGCTCTCGATGGGAACGCCCGCGTTCACCGCCGCGACGCGGCTGACATAGGCGTCCTTCGGCTGCGTCGGCACGACAGTGCCGATCACCACGTTCTCGACCTTGTCCGCGCTGATCCCGGCGCGGGCAATCGCCTCCTTGATCACGATGGTGCCCAGATCCGCCGGACGGAACGAGGCCAGGCTGCCGCCAAACGTGCCAATGGCCGTGCGCGCGCCGGAAACGATGAAGATGTCAGTCATGGGAATTGTCCTTCACGCAGCCGCTCACAGCGGAATATTGTCATGCTTCTTCCACGGGTTCTCGAGGCTCTTGTTCCGCAGTTTCCGCAGCCCCAGCGCGATGCGCCGGCGGGTCGAGTGCGGGTGGATCACCTCGTCGATGAAGCCCTTGCTCGCCGCCACGAACGGGTTGGCGAAGCGGTCCTCGTATTCCTTGGTCTTTTGCGCCTGCTCTTCGGTAGAGAGGCCGCGGAAGATGATTTCCACCGCGCCCTTCGCGCCCATCACCGCGATTTCGGCGGTCGGCCAGGCGTAGTTCAAATCGCCGCGCAAGTGCTTGGAGGCCATCACGTCATAAGCGCCGCCATAGGCCTTGCGCGTGATCACGGTGATCTTGGGCACGGTCGCTTCGGCATAGGCGAACAGCAGCTTGGCGCCGTGCTTGATGATCCCGCCCAGTTCCTGCGCGGTGCCCGGCAGGAAGCCCGGCACATCGACGAAGGTCACGATCGGAATTTCGAACGCATCGCAGAAACGCACGAAGCGTGCGGCCTTCTTCGAGGAATTGATATCGAGCACGCCCGCCAGCACCATCGGCTGGTTGGCGACGACGCCCACGGTCTTGCCCTCGATCCGGCCAAACCCGCAGATGATGTTCGCGGCATGCTTGGGCTGGATTTCGAAGAACTCGCCCTCGTCCAGCGTCTTGGAGATCACCTCGTGCATGTCATAGGGCTGGTTGGCCGAAGCAGGGATCAGCGTGTCGAGGCTCGGCTCCAGCCGGTCCCACGCATCCGCCGTCGGCCGCTCGGGCACGCCGGAACGGTTGGTCAGCGGCAAGTAATCAAAAAACTCGCGCGCCATCAGTAGCGCTTCGATATCGTTCTCGCAGGCAAGATCGGCCACAGACGTCTTGGTCGAATGCGTCACCGCGCCGCCCAGCTCTTCTTGGCTGACGATCTCGTTGGTCACCGTCTTCACCACGTCCGGGCCGGTGACGAACATGTAGGAGCTGTCCTTCACCATGAAGATGAAGTCGGTCATCGCAGGCGAATAGACCGCGCCGCCCGCGCACGGCCCCATGATGAGCGAAAGCTGCGGCACCACGCCAGAGGCCAGCACATTGCGCTGGAAAATTTCGGCATAGCCGCCAAGGCTGGCGACGCCTTCCTGAATGCGCGCGCCGCCCGAATCGTTGATGCCGATCACCGGCGCGCCGACCTTCAGAGCGGTGTCCATGATCTTGCAGATCTTCATCGCGTGACGCTCGGAGACCGCACCGCCGAACACGGTGAAGTCCTGGCTGAACACATAGACCAGCCGGCCGTTGATCGTGCCCGAACCCGTGACCACGCCGTCGCCCGGAATGGTCTGCTCGGGCATGCCGAAATCGACGCAGTTGTGCTCGACGTAGGCGTCGGTCTCTTCGAAGCTGCCCTCGTCGAGCAGGATGTCGAGCCGCTCGCGCGCGGTAAGCTTGCCCTTGGCGTGCTGGGCATCGATGCGGCGCTGGCCGCCGCCCATGCGGGCTGCCTCACGGCGCTTTTCCATTTCGGCTACATTGGCAGACATGCGGGGTGTGTCCTCGGCTGCGGGCAATCAAGGCGTGGCCGATGCCGCATTGCAGCGCGGCTGTCCAATGCAATTCAGCAAAGTTGCAAAGTCAAACTTTGCAAACTACCCTTCTTCCTTCTTCCTTCTTCCTTCTTCCTCCTTGCCCTACCCCACACCCGCTCATGCTGAGCTTGTCGAAGCATCACCCCCAACGGTGGTGTCAGCACCCTTCGACAAGCTCAGGGTGAGCGGGGGTGGTGAGACGTCAGAAAGTGAAATGATGTCCAACCGCCGGATCTTTGCAGGGCAGGCCCTGCGCACCTTGCGCGCGCGGCGCGGCTTGCGGCAGGCCGAAATGGCGAGCGCGCTCGGCATCAGCGCGCCCTATCTCTCGCAACTGGAGACGGACGAGCGCCACCTCACCCCCGCGCTGGCTGATGCCTTGCGCGCCGCCTTCCCTATCGACTGGGCCGATCTTGCCCCTGCGGAGGCCGATACCCTTGCGGAATCGCTGCGCGAGGCGCTGGCCGATCCACAATTGCCCGGTGGCATCCCGGGGGATCAGGTCGAGCGCCTAGCCCGCCAGTTCCCGCAATTCGCGGAAAACTTCATCACGCTCCACGGTCTCTTCGCCAAAGGGCGCCAGCGCCTCGAGATGCTCGACGAAGCCATCGGCTCTGATTTCGGCGGCTCCGAAATCGCCGGTGGCCGCCTGCCATGGGAGGAAGTGCGCGACTGGTTCCACCTTGCCAACAACTACGTCGACCGGATCGACCGCGACGCAGAGACGCTCGCCCACGCCATTGCCGGTGACGAGGCCAGCCCGCGCATTCGCACCATGCAGCAATGGCTGCGCCGCGAAGGCGTCACCATCGAATGGGCGAGCGGCGCTGCGCTCCGGCGCTTCGATGCCGCAAAGCGCCACCTCCAGCTCGATTCCGCCCAGCCCAACGAATCAAGCCGCTTCCAGCTGGCCTATCAGGTTGCGGCGCTGGCCTTGCAGGATCAGATCGCGGCCATCGTTGCCTCCGCGCCCTTGCAGACCGAGGCCGCGCGCCATCTCCTCACCGTCGGCCTCGGCAACTATGCGGCAGGCGCGCTGCTGATGCCCTACGAACGCTTCCGCAGCGCCGCCCGGCACCTTCGCCACGATATCGACCGGCTGCGTCAGTTGTTCCATGTCAGCTTCGAGCAGTGCTGCCACCGCCTCTCAACGCTCCAGCGCCCGCAGGCGCGCGGCATTCCGGTGTTTTTCGCGCGGGTGGATATGGCGGGCAACATCACCAAGCGCCACTCCGCCACGCGGCTGCAATTCGGCCGCTTCGGCGGCGCGTGTCCCCTGTGGATCGTCCACGAAGCGGTCGCCATTCCGGACCGCATCCACGTCCAACTGGCCGAAATGCCCGATGGCATCCGCTATGTCTCGATTGCCAAGGGCCTCGTGAAACCCAGCGGCAGCTACTACCGCCAGCCGCGCCGCTATGCCGTGGTGCTGGGCTGCGAAGCCGCACTGGCGGACGAGTTTGTCTATGCCGACGGCCTGAACCTCACGAACGAGGACGCCGTCACCCGCATCGGCATATCCT
Organism: Novosphingobium sp.; assembly: GCA_044379435.1. Lineage (GTDB taxonomy): Bacteria > Pseudomonadota > Alphaproteobacteria > Sphingomonadales > Sphingomonadaceae > Novosphingobium. The sequence continues at coordinate 8,093 of JBIPOH010000073.1, read as the reverse complement.
GCCGCATCTGCCCGCGCGATACTTGCGACCAGCGGGCCTTTCCGCCCAGCGACAAGGCCATCGCGGTCGATCCCAGCCAGCGCGATCTCGTACCCTACCGGATCGTCGAGAGCTGATTTACCGCTGCACGCGCACCCGCACGACAATCTCGATCACCGCCCAGACCAATGCGACGATACCGATGTAGAACAGGAAGAAGGGGATCAGGTTCGTCACCGGTGCCGCGAATTTCAGGCCCCGGCTGTCCTTGAACAGCGCGTCGAACAGCGAGGCGATGGGAAAACACCATGCCGTGAGCACCAGCATCCGCGCGATGCGCCGCGCCGTCTGCACCGGCAGCGCCATCGCCGGTTGCAGCGCCGCCACCAGCCACAGCATCAGCCCATTGAGCACACCTTCCATGTGCGTCATGCGCCACGCCTTGTCATTGCCCGGCAATTGCACCGCGATCTTGCCGGGAATCGGCCAGAGCTCGATGCTGCCGATCAGGTAGAACACGAAGCCGAACCCTGCGACAAAGCCCAGCAGCATCACATAGCCGCCCTGCACGATCAGCATCCGCTGCACAGGCCGCATCTCCAAGCCGTCCATCGTCCATCTCCCCTTCAGAACGGCACCGGCATCGCGGGGCTCTGTGTATCGATCAGCGGCATCGGCGCGCCCCGCTCACTGGCGCGTTCCCCGGCACGGGCATGGCCAGCGATCCATTCCGCCACCCATGGATGATCCTTCACTTCGCGCGGATCATGTCCAGGGATCATCGCGCGCAGCAGGGCAGGGCCGGTCCCCATGAGGAACCGCGCCGCCCACCACCAGACCTTGATGCGCGAGGACGGCTTCTGCCAGCGCCCGTCTGCCGTCAGCAGCGCGCGGTAGCAGCGGCGGCTCCACCGGATCACATCAAGCGAGCCATGGATCACGCCAAAAGCCCGCCGCCAATAGCCGGGCGAAACCGCCTGATAGACGTCATGCGCCACCAGCTTGTGCTCGGTTTCCTCCACCATGTGCCACAGGATGAACGAGGTGATCCCCGCATCCGCGCCGCGAAACAGCGTGGTTCTGTGGCCCACCAGCCATTCGGTCAGCCCCAGCGTCATCGCCTCGAACCCCGCCGCATAGGCCAGCCGCACCGCCAGCGGCCGCTCCATCAGCCGCGCATAGGCGGCCGCCATGTCCGCCTCGATTGCGGCAAGGCTGTCATACCCTTGCCGCAGGATCACATCGTTGAAGCGCCGGTGCGTGCGGTAATGCTGCGTTTCCTGCATGCAGAAGTCACGCGCCTCGCGCCGCACGGCGGGGTCTTCGATGTGCTTCGCCGCCTCGCCCAGGGTCGCGACGAGGAACGGCTCCAGGTGCGGCATCACGAACGAAGCGCCGTTGATCATCTGCGCCAGTTCGGGCGCATGGGGGATCCAGTGCGCCGGAGCATCATCGGTAAAGGCAAACGCGCCTTGCCGTACGGTGATCGGCGAGATCGCTTTCGCCGCACCTACCTGCTTTCTCATCGCCCGCTCTCCTGCGCCGGATCGATTCAATAACGATGTTATAGCGCTGGTCTGAAAGCACGCAAGCGCCCATGAATCAGGCGATGGCGAATCAGATTGCCCCTTTGATCGAGGCCCCGCGCGAGGACCTCGCCGCGCGGCTTCTGGCCGAAGCGGAGGCGCTTGTACGCCGCGACGGGCCTGACGGCATCGCCCTGCGCGAACTCGCCCGCGCCTGCGGCTCCTCGACGATGGCGATCTACACGCTCTATGGCGGCAAGCCCGGCCTGATGCAGGCGCTCTACGCGGTCGGCTTCGCCCGGCTCCACGCTTATGCGCTGTCCGCCGAACACCGCGATGCCCCCTTGCGCTGGATGGTCCGCCAGATGCTCGCCTACCGCCGCTTCGCCTTGGAGCACACCGGGCTCTACCGCCTGATGTTCGGCGGCGAAAAGCGCTTCATCCCGACGGACCGCCACAGCCGCTTCGCCTCACTCGCCGCGCCAGTGGATGATGCCTACCCCGCCTTCGCAGCGCTGGTCGATGCGGTGGGCACATGCCTTGCTCACCATCGGGGGAAGGCGCCAGACCCGACCGAAGTGGAAGACCTCGCCTTCCTCGTCTGGGGCCAGATGCACGGCCTCGTCGGCCTCGAGATCGCGGGTTACGCCGATCCTGCGGACGCGCTGGGGAGATACCGGAACGCGATCCGCTTCATCTGTCGGCACATGGGCGCGGATGCAGCCGATGTGGAGGCGGAACTCGGTAACACCGCCTGAACGCAATGAAAAAGGCCGGAGGTTTCCCCCCGGCCCCTTTTCACTCGAAAGCTTTGAAAAGCCTTAGCCCTTCAGCACTTCCGCCAGCGTCTCGCCCAGCAGGCTTGGGCTGGGGGAAACGCGGATGCCCGCCGCTTCCATCGCCGCGATCTTGCTTTCCGCATCGCCCTTGCCGCCCGAAACGATGGCACCGGCGTGGCCCATGCGGCGGCCCGGAGGTGCCGAACGGCCCGCAATGAAGCCGGCCATCGGCTTCTTGCGGCCCTTCTTGGCCTCGTCGATCAGGAACTGCGCGGCCATTTCCTCGGCGTCGCCGCCGATTTCGCCGATCATGATGATCGACTTGGTGTCCTCGTCCGCGAGGAACAGTTCCAGCACGTCGATGAAGTTGGTGCCGTTCACCGGATCGCCGCCGATGCCCACAGCCGTCGTCTGGCCAAGGCCGATGTTCGAGGTCTGGAACACCGCTTCATAGGTCAGCGTGCCCGAGCGCGAGACGACGCCGACCGAGCCCTGCTTAAAGATCGAGCCCGGCATGATGCCGATCTTGCATTCATTCGGCGTCAGTACGCCCGGGCAGTTCGGCCCGATGAGGCGCGATTTGGAACCCTGCAGCGCGCGCTTCACGCGCACCATGTCGAGCACCGGAATACCTTCGGTGATGCAGACGATCAGTTCCATCTGCGCGTCGATCGCTTCCAGAATGGCATCCGCCGCGCCCGGAGGCGGCACGTAGATGCAGCTCGCGGTGGCACCCGTGGCGGCCTTGGCTTCGGCCACAGTGTCGTACTGTGGCAGGCCGATATGGCTGGTGCCGCCCTTGCCCGGGGTCACGCCCGCAACCATCTGCGTGCCGTAATCCAGCGCGGCCTGCGTGTGGAACGCGCCGGTCTTGCCGGTCATCCCCTGGGTGATGACCTTGGTGTGCTTGTTGACAAGAATGCTCATGGATCAGGAAACCTTCCGGACTTCGGCCACGATCTTCTGCGCGGCATCGCCAAGGTCGTTGGCGGGGACAATGGGGAGACCCGAATTGGCAAGGATGTCCTTGCCCTGCTGAACGTTGGTGCCTTCAAGGCGCACGACCAGCGGAACCTGCAGGTTCACTTCCTTCGCGGCGGCAACGATGCCATCGGCGATGATGTCGCACTTCATGATCCCGCCGAAGATGTTGACGAGAATGCCCTTCACTGCCGGATCGGACAGGATCAGCTTGAACGCAGCGGTCACCTTCTCGGTCGTCGCACCGCCGCCCACATCGAGGAAGTTGGCGGGGAATTCGCCGTTCAGCTTGATGATGTCCATCGTTGCCATGGCAAGGCCAGCGCCGTTGACCATGCAGCCGATGTTGCCGTCGAGCTTGATGTAGGCGAGGTCGTACTTCGACGCTTCGATTTCCGCCGGATCTTCCTCGGTCTCGTCACGCAGGGCGACAACATCGGGGTGGCGATAGAGCGCGTTCGAATCGAAGCTCATCTTGGTGTCGAGGACGAGGAGGTTGGCGGCCCCAGAAGAATCTGGCTTCGTTTCCACCAGCGGGTTGATCTCGAGCATGTCGCAATCGAGCGCCATGAACGCGGTGTAGAGCTGCTTGGCGATGGTTGCGGCCTGCTTGTTCAGCTCGCCCGTCAGCTTCAGCGCATAGCCCACGGCGCGGCCGTGGTGCGGCATGAAGCCCTGCGCCGGATCGATGGTGATCGTGGCGATCTTTTCAGGGGTGCTATGCGCAACCTCTTCGATGTCCATGCCGCCTTCGGTCGAGACGATCATGGCCACGCGGCCCGTGCCCCGGTCCACCACCATCGAGAGGTAGTATTCCTTGGCGATATCGACGCCGTCGGTCACATAGAGGCGGTTGACCTGCTTGCCTGCTGCGCCGGTCTGAACCGTCACCAGCGTGTTGCCGAGCATTTCCTTGGCGAACGCCTCGACTTCCTCGACCGACTTGGCCAGCCGCACGCCGCCCTTGGCATCGGGGCCGAGTTCCTTGAACTTGCCCTTGCCGCGTCCGCCCGCATGGATCTGCGCCTTCACCACATAGAGCGGCCCGGGCAGCTGCTTCGCGGCTGCCACTGCGTCTTCCACGGTCAGGGCAGCAATGCCCGCCGGAATGCTGACGCCAAACTTGGCAAGCAATTCCTTGGCCTGATATTCATGAACGTTCATGCGTTATCCCCGCATCAAGAGAATGAGATCTAGCGGATTGAACCGGCAGGTCGCGCTGCCTTAAGCACAGCCCCAAGCCCTTGAAAAGGCCTCGCGCATCCCAATCGCACCTGCACGGATGCATTCTGCGCCTGCAGCACCGAATACGAATGCACGGATTCACCAGCCGCACCACCGGCCCCTTGCGCTCCCGCCGCCAAACCCGCATCGCATACCGTGATGATCGATTTCGACCGCTTCCGCCACATCATGGCAGAAGCCGGGCGTCTGGCCCTCGCCAGCTGGCCCGGCCACGGCCACGCGCTCGAAGTGTGGGACAAGTCTCCGAACAACCCCGTCAGCGCCGCCGATCTTGCGGTCGATAGCTATCTCAAGCAGGAACTCAGGGCGCTGCTCCCCTCTGCGGGCTGGCTCTCCGAGGAAACCGTCGATGATCCGTCCCGGCTCGACAAGGGGCTGTGCTGGCTGGTCGATCCCATTGATGGCACGCGCGATTTCGTGCGCGGACGGCCTGGCTGGGCTGTCTCGGTCGCACTCGTTTCCGAAGGCCGCCCGCTCATCGGCGCGCTCGATGCCCCCGCGCGTGGGGAATACTGGCATGCCATCGCTGGGCAAGGCGCGACCCGCAACGATCTGCCGCTGACCGCCAGCAGCCGGGCATCGCTGACCGGCGCACGCGTTCCGGCGGATGCGCTGCCGCGCGTCGATCACGATCTCGTGCTGGTCGACAAGCCCAATTCCATCGCTCTGCGCATTGCTATGGTGGCGGCCAACGAAGCTGATCTCCTCGCCACGCTGCGCTGGGGGTATGAGTGGGATATCGCCGCCGCCACCCTGATTGCGCGTGAAGCGGGTGCAGCGGTCAGCGATGCGTTTGGCGCGCCGCTGGCTTACAACAAGCGCGATCCGCGCGCGTTTGGCCTGCTGGCGGCTGCTCCGCTGATCCACGCAACGGCAGTGGACCGGTTGGCGGAGCGGGCCAGCCGGATGGCCTGATCAGGCCTTCACCCGCACTGCGCGCGGTGCAGCAGCTTCTGGTCTGCCAGCACCAGCGCCATCATCGCTTCGACCACCGGCACACCGCGAATGCCGACGCAGGGGTCGTGGCGGCCCTTGGTGAAGAGCTCGGTCGCCTCGCCCTCACGGGTGATGGTTGGCACGGGGGTGAGGATCGAGGAGGTGGGCTTGAACGCCACCCGCACGTGGACCGGCTGGCCGGTAGAAATACCGCCCGCGATTCCGCCCGCGTGATTCGTCAGGAACTCCGGAGCCTCTGCACCGGGCCGCATCGGATCGGCATTGCCTTCGCCGGTATTGGCCGCAGCGGCAAACCCGTCGCCGATCTCGACGCCTTTCACCGCGTTGATGCCCATCATCGCGTGAGCCAACTCTGCATCGAGCTTGGCATAGAGCGGTGCGCCCCAGCCTGCGGGCACGCCGGTTGCGGTGCATTCGACCACTGCGCCAAGTGAGGAGCCGGCCTTGCGGGCATTGTCCACCAGCGTTTCCCAGCGCGCGGCGGCCTTGGCATCCGGGCAGAAGAACGGGTTGCGCGTGATTTCGGCCGCATCGAAGTTGGCAGGATCAATCGCGTCGCCGCCGATGGCGCTGACCCAGCCGAGGATCGAAACTTCGGGAATCGCCAGCCGTGCGACTGCGCCTGCTGCTACGCGTGCTGCGGTCTCGCGCGCAGAGGACCGCCCGCCGCCGCGATAGTCGCGAAAGCCGTACTTGGCGTCGTAGGCATAGTCGGCATGGCCGGGGCGATAGGCCTTGGCGACATCGCCGTAGTCCTTGGAGCGCTGGTCCACGTTCTCGATCATCAACGAGATAGGCGTACCGGTCGTTCTGCCCTCGAACACGCCCGAGAGAATTCGCACCTGATCCGGCTCCTGTCGCTGCGTGGTAAAGCGCGACTGGCCGGGGCGGCGGGCATCGAGGAAGGGCTGGATATCGCTCTCGCTCAGCGCGAGGCCTGGCGGGCACCCATCAACCACCGCGCCGAGCGCGGGGCCGTGGCTTTCTCCCCAGGTGGTAAAGCGGAACATGTGGCCGAACGTGTTGAAGCTCATGGGGCAGCGCATTCGCGCAAAATCTTGCAATTGTCACGCCTGCCTTGCGCCAAACATGCTTCGACAAGCTCAGCATGAGCGGTTATGGGCCGCAATCTACTCACCCCGCTCGCCCTGAGCTTGTCGAAGGGCAAACCCCGAGCTCCGTCATGTTCCTCGTCGTCTTCCGCAACCGCAAGCGCGCCGATATCGATGCGGCGGCCTACAGCGCTGATGCCGATGCGATGGAGGCGCTGGCTGCCGTCCAACCCGGCTACCTCTCGTTCAAGAGTTACACCGCTGAGGACGGCGAAGTGGTGGCGATCAGCGAATGGGATAGCGAGGAAGCCGCACGCGGCTGGCGGCGCGTGGCCAAACACGCTGAGATGCAGGCCAAGGGCCGCGAGGAATACTACGAGGACTACGCGATGTTTGCGGGCACGCCGACGCGCGTGCACCGCTTTTCAAGGACCGCGCCATGACCATCACGCTCTACGGCATCCCCAATTGTGACACGGTCAAGAAGGCCCGCGCCTGGCTCGACGCCAAGGGGATTGGCTACACGTTCCACGACTACAAAAAGCAGGGTGCGGACCCGGCGCGCATTGTTGGCTGGATCGCGGCGGCGGGGTTGGGCAAAGTGGTGAACCGCGCAGGGACGACCTTCCGCAAGCTTTCGCCAGAAGATCAGGCGGCGCTGGCGGGCGCTGGCGCGGCGGCGGTGCTGGCGGCGAATACTTCGGTGATAAAGCGCCCGATCGTGGAGCATCCCGGCGGGCTGCTCGTTGGCTTCAAGGACGCCGAATGGACCGCCGAATTGGGCTAAATATCGGCCCGAACGACCTTTTCAGAGGGTTGGACCCGTGTTATCTACATTGGTGTGAATACCGCGCCCCCCTTCGCCTTTGCGATCACCGTCGATCCCGCTGACATCGACTTCATGGGGCACGTCAACAACGCCTCCTACCTCAAATGGGTGCAGGACGCCGTGGTGGGCCACTGGCGCGCGTTTGCTCCGGCGCAGGCGATTGCCGATCATGTCTGGGTCGCGACCAATCACAACATCACCTACCGGCGGCCCACGTTCCTGCATGATCCGGTGATCGCGCATGTGATTCTCGAACGCGTGCAGGGCGCGCGTGCGTTTTACGAAACGATCATCAAGCGCGGCGAGGACGTTCTGGCCGAAGTGAAATCGAGCTGGTGCTGCCTCGATGCCGCCACCCTGCGCCCGGCGCGGCTGGCGCGCGATCTGGTCGAGAAGTTCCTGCCCACCGCAGGCTGAATTAGCGCAGCTTTTCGATGGCCAAGCCATCGGCCTTGGCGCGGATCTTGATGGATTCCTCGCTCCGGGTCAGCGCTTTGGCGAGGGCTTTGAGCGCCATGCCTTTCTTCGCCAGCATGTGCAGCTTTTGCACTTCATCGGTAGTCCAGGCCTGCTTGTGGCGCTCGAAGACTTTTCCGGTTGCCATCAGGCTTGCACCCCTTCCGTTTTGCGCGCGGTGACAATGTAGTTGAGCGCCAGGTCGTCCGAAAGGTGCAGCCCTTTCAGCGGGCTCCACGCAATGCCCTTGGGGTTGCCCATGGCGAATCCGGCATCGGCCAGCAGATCG